>RFSX01000044.1 GCA_009923745.1 Chitinophagia bacterium | reverse complement strand
CACGGGCTTATATTCAGGAAAGCATTTTTGAAAGTTTTCTGGATATGCTAAAGCAGGAAGCGGAATCCATGAATATCTCCGATGGCTTTGACCCAGACGCTGACCTAGGTCCACTTGTATCAGAAGCTCACCTGAGCAGAGTGTGTGATTATATAGAAAAGGCTGACAATCAACTCAGGTTAAAAACAGGTGGACACAAGCAAGAGGGTAGTGGTTTTTACATGCAGCCAACGATATTCACTGCCGAAGACAATAACAGTGTTTTGGCATCTGAGGAAGTGTTTGGCCCCGTATTACTGGCTATCCCATTTTCAGATATGAATCATGCCCTGAGTATGGCCAATGACAGTGAATATGGTCTTTCCTCAGCTGTATGGACTAAGGATATTTCCAAAGCGCTTGAATGTGTGCATACCCTGGATGCTGGGTGGGTTTTTGTCAACTCCATACCTAGGTCTGATCCCAATTTTCCGATAGGGGGTAACAAACTGTCTGGTCTTGGCAGGGAATTGGGGAAGGAAGGCCTGTATGCCTACACGAAGTTGAAGTCAGTAAATATCGCCTATTGAACTCAAAACAGCTATAAATAGGCCATATTTGGTATGGTAGCTCCTATTCCCAATAATGGCAACAGGAATGTATAGAAATTAGGTTTATAGCTACTGTGTAAACTCTAGGCTTTCGACCAAACCATCCATAAGCCATTGGATTAAAGGTATCTGGTCCAAACTGTGTATGCGTGAGTTGTTTACAATATCAAACACTTCACCGTCACGGTTAAATAACTTTTCCAGATCGATACTTATATTGATCGGCAAGTCGGGATTAAGCTCATTGACAATAAGCGAACGCATGGCATCGTCGGCGCCAAGATGCAAGGCGATACCATCGCTTATGCCATCGCCATCCAGATCACTGCGGGCTTCAATTTTTACAAAAACATAACTTTCCCAATTAGACCAGTATTCGCCAGTCAGGGATAAAGAACTTGAAGATGGATAATCTTCAGGCCTTGTCTGATTCTGGGCGGGTGTCAAGCCCAGGTTAAATTGTAGGGCATCATAGCCGACTTCTGTTTCATTATCCAGTACATAATCGAAGCCTTCTTCAGCATCGCTTAAGTTGCTGTGTGATGCTGTGAGATCAATATATTCATCCCTAACCCAACTGGTCTTCTCGCCATCTTTCAAACTGGAAATATCTGAAAGGTAAAAACTGAAACGCGTAAACTCTATGCTTCTTCCATCAGGGTATTCATATTCCTCGAAAAAAACCAGAGGCTCATCAGCATACTTAAGTTTGAAGTTCATTGTCATGCTCGCACTTTCATCCGAGTCACTGCATGAAGCAAAAACTAATATCGAACTCAGAAAAAGGAAATTTAAATATTTCATAGGGTTTGGAATTTATGTATCCAACGCAGGCTCTGTATCCCAAGTTTTAAGTCTTTGTGTTATATTTCTAAAATGTCTTTTTCTTGACAATTACAGGCTTGGGATATGCCATACATAATAAAGAGCAAAACACACCAGCAAGGCTAGCCCTGCATAAGCCAGCCCTGTCAGATACAGCGGCAAAATGGTAAGTCCTTCTTTGGCAATTTTTTGTACAGCTCTGAGATTAAGGAAGGCCAGAACGGGGGAACAAAGAAAACTTATGATCGTTGCAGCCTCCAGCATATGTATCATACCGTCTGAGAGACACATGAAAATAAGAAAGGCTCCTGTGCAGACGAGAAGAATCATAATGTTTTGATGTCTTTCTGTTGGCCTTGTATTGAGATTAAGAATCAATATTCGACACTCCAGAAAAGCCCTTGAAAAAGCATCGATAACTACGATCAGAGTACCATAAATCGTTCCAAGGGCAGCAACACTTATAATCCATTTGCTCCATGGTCCAAGAGTGCTGGTAAAAATGTTGATGAGGGCTGCCGTAAACTGAACGGCATTGCCTTCCAGCTTCTGGCCGGATCCATATACCACATAGGCACCAATCAGGAGAAACATAAATGCTGTAAGACTGGTAAAAAGGTAACCTGTTTTGAAATCGGTCATGACTTCAGAAGGGCTTATCTCATAGGAATTGGATTCCCTGTTTTTTACAACCCAAATACTATGTAAAACGGAACCGGACATACCTGATGGCATCCAGCCGACCAAGCTTATGAACAGGATCAAAGCGGTACCCTCAAAAAGTTCAGGAAGCTTGAGGGGGATGGGTGGATGTTGCGGTCCTTCAAAGAGGAGGACGGAAAAACAAATTCCGATTGCGATGAGCAAAATGAGTGAGATGATTTTTACCAGCTTATTAAGGGCGTTGAACCCTCCCAGTATCAGAAAACCACAGGTGAGAAACAAAACAATAAATACCATCAGAGGCATGGAAGAAGAGGGTAAAGACAGGCTTACTGAAAGTAATCCTGCTGTAACAGCAGCTACGGCCGCTGTTACAGTAAACATATTGACGATGATAATAGTAGCCATGATAATTATGGCCCAGAGTCCTTGTTCTCTATAGGCATCCAATAGGTTTTTATTGGTAGTGGCAGCGTAGCGTGCTCCAAATTCATAAAAGGGATATTTAAGCAGCAGGCACAAGGCTATAATCCAGAAATAAATCATGCCGTGATGAGCGCCAGCCCGGGTAGACAGGACGAGGTGTGATGTGCCAATGGCGGAACTGGCAAATAACAAGCCAGGACCTAATTTTTTGACTGCCAGCTTCAGTTTATCCATGCCATGGATTTCATGAATTCCCGACTAAGATACCTAATCGGATAAACTTGCAAAAACAGTATAAAAACAGCCGTAATCTTTGCCTTTAATAGACCGTATTCTCGCTTTTTATTGCCACATTTGTGATGCATTCCTTCATTATAAATTAAGAGCTATGAGTCTAAGCCTTGATGACGTGCTAAAAAAGTCTTTGTTGCCAAAATCCGATTACAAAGCAGGCAAGTCCAAAGCTGAAGTCGCAGCTCATACCAAGTCAAAAAAACTCTACAAATTATCTTCCAATGAGAACCTGCTGGGCAGCTCAAGCCTTGCTCTCCAGGCCATAAGAGACAGCATCCCCCGGCTTAATGAATACTGCGATCGCTCGGATAAAAAATTAAGGGAAGCCCTTGCGGATTATTATAAAGAAATAGGCCTGACAGCCAGCCAGTTTATCACTGACAACAGTGCTGTCTCATTGATCAATTTAATTGAGACATGCTTTCTGAGAGAGGGCGATGAGATCATTATTACCAATCCTTCTTTCAAACCCTATGCGGTCTTTGCACGCAAGCTAGGTGCAACAGTTATTGATGTGCCTCTTGTGGGGGATGAATTTGTACCTGATGTCAATGCGATAAAAGAGGCTATAACCGAGAGGACACGACTTATTTTCCTGACAAGCCCTAATAATCCAACCGGCACGTATATACCTAAAAAATACATGGATCAGATTGTGGATTTGCTTCCTGATTTTGTCGTCCTTGTTTATGATGAAGTCTATTTTCAATTTGTTGATGTAGATGATTATGTCAGAGCTTATGACTATTTGGATTCCGGGAAACATATAATCGGGGTAAACAGCTTTTCAAAAGCCTATGGCCTGGCAGGTCTCAGGTCCGGCTATGCTTACAGCTCCGAGAAAATAGCGCGGTATGTTTCACAGGGAAGGACACCTTTCATGATTAATACGCTCACTATGGAGGCAAGTATGGCAGCGCTCAAGGATGATCAATTCATACAGGAGACTGTTTCAATCATACACAAGGAAAAGGCTTTTCTATATGGAGAGCTCGATAAATTAGGGATAAAATACTGGAAAAGCCAGGCTAACTTCATAACAATAAGGCCGGAAATGAACGATTTAACATTTGAGGCCGCCATGCTGGAAGAAGGGCTTATGGTAAGGCCTGTGGCCAATTTTGGTGCACCGGACTGCATACGTGTCACCATCGGAGATCGAGAAGCGAATGAGGCCTACTTGTCTGCATTGAAAAAAGTGTTGAACTTGAATTAAAATATTAAGCATTGGAAAGACTAACAGGAGGACAGGCGGTGGTAAGATCCCTTATAAAATCAGGGATAAAGCAATTATATGGCTTGCCGGGAGTACAGAATGACTGGCTTTACAATGCGCTTTATGATTTTAGGGATGAAATAAAGGTCATCCATACGCGTCACGAACAGGGTGCGGCCTATATGGCTCTTGGTCATTATTTGGCTACCGGCGAAAATGCGGTCTATAATATTGTTCCTGGGCCGGGATTCCTCAACAGCACAGGAGGCTTATCGACCATTTATGGTTTGAACGCAAAAGTGATGTGCCTGGTCGGACAAATTCCCAGAAAGATACAGGGAAAAGGCTTTGGCGTCTTGCATGAGATTCCGGATCAAATGGGTATCCTGAAGCGACTGACAAAATGGGCTGATGAAATAGAAAGTCCGGCTCACGCACCTGCTGTTATCGAGGAGGCCTTCAGGCAGATGAATACAGGAAGGCCAAGACCGGTTGGCGTTGAAGTGGCTATGGATGTCTTACAGTCCGAGGGAGATGTGGATTTTAGTTCTTTTTCAAGTGAATACAAGCAAGGTGCTATCAATGAGGAAGAGATATCTGCATTGGTCGAACTGATTAAGAATTCTAAAAATACACTTGTATTTACAGCAGGTGGCGCCATGCACGCATCAACAGAACTCACTGAATTCGTTGAGTATATCCAGGCTCCCGTTTTTTCATACAGGACAGGAAAAGGTATTGTGCCAAGCAGTCACTACCTTAGTTATCCCGTACCTGCGGCGTATGATTTATGGGAGGAATGTGATTTATGCATTGCTATTGGGTCGCATGCTCGGATGCCACTTTTGAAATGGGGGAGAGATGAAGGATTGAAGTTTGCCAGTATAAATATCGATCCAGGTGTGCATAGCAGGATGAGTAAAGCAGATGTGTCTGTGACGGGTGACTCCAAAGAGATCTTGCAGATTCTGAATGATACCCTGAAATCTGAGATGGAAGCAAGAGCTTCAATCAAGGATAGAATGAGTGTATTTGCTCGACAGTGGGAGGAGAAAATAGCATACCTTCAACCACAGCTCGATTATCTACATCTGATACGAGAAGAGATGCCTGAAGATGGCATTTTTGTAGACGAATTGACACAGATAGGTTTTGCAAGCCGAATTGCCTGGAATACAGATTTGCCAAGGACGTACCTGAGTACAGGACATATGGGAACCCTTGGCTGGGGATTCCAGGCTGCTCTTGGTGCTAAAGCTGCACGCCCTGACGCTATGGTTGTATCGGTTGCTGGTGATGGCGGGTTTATGTTTGGAGTACAGGAGTTGGCTACCGCCGTTCAACACAAACTTGGTGTTATTATTCTTCTGTTTAATAATAATCTTTTTGGTAATGTGCGCAGTATGCAGGAAAACCTGTATGGTAACAGGGTCATTGCTACCGATCTGGTCAATCCTGATTTCGTAAAACTGGCTCATGCCTATGGTGCGCATGGCGTACGCGTGAACAATATGATGGATCTTAGAAAAGCAATTCGGGATGCCGGTAAAGAGTCATTGCCAACACTGATTGAAATACCTGTGGGTAATGACTGGCCAAGTACAAATAAATTTAAAGCATTGCCCAAGATTAGGGGCTAAGAATAAAAGAACCAATTTGAAAACCAAATAATTAGAAGATGAACCAATGTTATTTACCAGCTGGAAGCAGTATATCAGAACTGAATTTCAGCGTTACAAATGAAATTGACAAGGTCTATTTGTTTGATAGCAAAGTAAAGAAGCAAATAGAGATAATCCTTGGCGAAACCTATTTGTTGCCAGAAGTCCTGGAAGCGTTCAAATCCTTTTCAGAAGCACTGGCACCACTTGTGAATCCCAGTCTTGAATTTGATGAAGGACAGGTGAAAGTGAAAGACATGAATGATAAATTTGATATTTATGACAATTACTTTGAAGTTTCACGTGTCAATGATATGCGATCAGGTCAATTCATCCAGCAATACCTGGACACCTCGGCAGAGATAATTGATGAATTCCAGTACACCTCCATGTCAAGAGGGGAGATAGCCTATATGTTGAAGGGTTGGGAAGCAGCTAATGCCATTATACTGAAAGACAAAAACCCGGATAGCAATTTTAAATTGGAACAGGTGGACAGATCGTCTGTGCCCGGCAAAAATGAAGACAGGGCCTTGTACAGGTGGAAGCTTGCACACCATGGATTTGCAGTGTTTATGATCACTTCAGCTTATTGTTTTGAAAAGGCTACTGAATTGATAGAAAACGGCGGAGACGAAGATGCAATAGTAGACTGGCTGGATAAAGGTGCCCATTTGTTCAGGGCTACTACGGCTTGTATGGAATTCGGAAACAGCTTTACAGCCACTATATATCGAACTATTATCAGACCTGATATGAGTAAAGCCAATGAGGAAGCAAATCTTCCAAACGGTTTTTCGGGAACTCAAAACCTTGAATATGTAGAATGGCGTTCCAGAAAGAAAAGGCTTCTGGATCTTGTGAAAGCAAAAAAGGCAGAGGGCACCATTGGTCAACGCGTATTGGATATGGTCGAAATGTTCAGAGCCTTTTACCTGGAAGACATGCATATCCATTCAATTATCGCAGGGCGCATGGTAGGAATGGAAAAATCACTATTGCAAGCCGGCTTTATAAAGCCGGGTACCAAGCCCGTAAAAATTACGGCAGCCGACGTATTAAGGTCTATGGCAGCAATGCGCGACAAAGAGACCAGCTTTCTTGTTCACTGATAACTAGATTATGAAACTCGCAATTATATCTGACATACATGAGAATTTCCACAATTTGATTCTGGCACTTCATAAAATTGAAGAGCTTGAAGCAGAATGTATTATCTGTCTGGGTGATTTGATCAATGCGGGTATTGCAAAAGTCCTGGCGATTCAGAATATGCCTGTTTACATGATTTGGGGGAATAATGATGGTGAGAAAACAGATATAGTCAAAGCATCCTATCGTGATGGCAGTGCTCTTAAAGTGTCATTGAATGTTTATGATTTTTTGGAAATAGGCGGAAGGAAAATATTTATCAGCCATTATGATGACCTTGCAGCACCTATGGCGCGGTCTGGAGATTTTGATGCGGTCTTTTACGGTCATAATCACCTGGCTGCTGTCGAGAATATAAATGATACTCTGGTGGTCAATCCAGGTGAGCTGGCTGCCCAGAAGACTGGAGAAGCAAGTTTTGCCATTTATGATACGGATTCCAATACAGTGGAGCTCATCACTTTGGAGAACACCATAAGTCTTAAATCTGAGCTCGTAGACACATATTTCAGAGAAAACCGGGAGGCCTTGAATTTCAGATCTGAACAATCATTCAAATTGTAGTCATGTCTGATTTGCTGAAAATAATTCCGGATGACCATGATATTGCGCGCTTCTTTCGAGATATAGCTGAATCTGCCAGGCTGGTTGTATTCTCCGGCTTACCTGGCGTTGGGAAGAGTTTATACATCAAAGAATTTACCAGGATAGCCCTTGAATCAGGCCGAGATATTGATCTCATCCAGTGGGATGTTGCCAGGAAAGCATTTGAAACAGAATTTATCATGAGGCATTTTCCGATGCAGGGCTCTACCGTTCATAATGGATTGAAGCTGGCTGCAGGAAAGTGGCTTATGCAATATGTCTTTGAATGGAATCGAAAGGCGGCTTCGACAGCTTCCCTTTTACTGATAGAGGCCCCTCTTGTAGGGCATCGGTTTGCAGAATTGGTCCATCAGAATCAAGACGAGGAACTTGAGCAATTTCTAGCTTCAGAAGCATGCAGGATTATTGTACCTATACCAACAAAACGATTGAGAAAGCATATCGAAGATGAAAGAGCCCGTCAGGTGAGTGAGGATGCCAAGGACTGGTCGGGGGCTAAACCCTCTGTTATGCTTCAGTTATGGAAGGACACTTGCGAAATTGCCAATTTTTTTGGCATGGATATCAGTCTCGAAGGCCAGCCACCATACAGCGATGGTATCTACGAGTATGTCTATTCTGTTATACTCAAAAACAGGCATTTTGAAGCCTTAATAATCGATGAGTTATTCAATGTTCCCGTTGAAGATGAAAGTTTCTTGCACAGCAATGACAGCATAAGTCCACATTCCGAAGAAGCAGATCAATGTGCTGCTTATATTTTAGAGAATCTTGACAACCAGAGCATCGATAAAATTGTTTCCAATTGGTACAAGACCTAAGTATTGTGTACACAAATTTCTTGATATTATTGCTGTTGAATTTTATGGCTGTTTCATGCAGCCTGAACAGTTCAGTTGAAGACAAAAATATTGACAGACCAGATGTGAATAGTGCTCATGAGTCATTTTCACATATCGTATTCTTTGACTTGCAGGATAGCCTGGATAATAGCGATGTGGACAATTTTATGCAGGAACTGAATAAATTGAAAGCTATCGAACAGCTTCAATCTTTTTCAGCAGGTACATTTATTGATATGGGTGATGCCAGAGCTTTATCAGACTATGACATTTGTATGCAAATGGTGTTTAGGAATAGGGACGACTACAATATTTACCAGGAACACCCCGTTCACAAAGCATTGAAATCAAATGTCGGCTCTTTTCTGAAATCACCTCCTATAACCTATGACTTCAGATTAAATTAATTGCGTGTTTGTAAAATGAGATAAAATTCAATAAATTTAAGCAGGTCACAAGACCGAAATAGTTTTTTCATAACTGATTCAACCCCGATGATTCCATCGGGGTTTTTTATTGCAGTTTTCTAAGCAGAAAGGCATTATTTAATATTATAACTTTGACGGTGCTATGAGCAACTATGGCAGAGACATAACAGATTGGCTTCCTATAACTTGGAAGGAAGTCGAGTCGAGGGGGTGGGAAGAGCTCGATGTTATCCTTATATCAGGGGATGCCTATGTAGACCATCCGGCTTTTGGGCCAGCTGTTATTGGACGGCTCCTCGAGAATATGGGTTTGAGAGTAGCCATCGTACCACAACCGAATTGGCAAGATGATCTTAGGGATTTCAAGAAAATGGGTAGGCCAAAGTTATTTTTTGGTGTCACCTCCGGATGTATGGACTCTATGGTTAATCATTATACCGCAGCCAAACGGAAAAGGTCTACCGATGCATATACCCCTGGAGGGCAGGCCGGATTCAGGCCGGACTACGCCACTGTCACATACACTAAAGTTCTCAAGGCCTTATTTCCTGATGTTCCTGTTGTATTGGGAGGTATTGAAGCATCCCTTCGAAGGGTTACACATTACGATTACTGGGAAGACTGCTTGTGGGAAAATATCCTAAGTAAGACAGGTGCTGACATGCTGATCTATGGCATGGGAGAGATGCCTTTAAAAGAGTTGGTTAAAGAGCTCAAACACGGAGCTGCATTTGATTCACTCAAAACCATACCGCAAACGGCGGTTTTGCATCCACGACAAGAAGAGCTGCCAGTCATGGATGAATGGGAAGACTTGATTCTTTCTTCCCATGAAAAATGTCTGAGAAATAAGAGAGCCTTTGCTGCCAACTTTAAGCACATAGAGCAGGAATCCAACAAGGTAAAAGCAAGAAGGCTGATCCAGGGCGTTGGGGACCATAATCTCATCATCAATCCGCCTTATCCCCCTATGACGGAGGAACAGATTGATGCCAGTTTTGATTTGCCTTATACGCGCATGCCACACCCCAAATACAATAAGCGGGGATCTATACCTGCCTATGAGATGATTCGCTTTTCAGTAAATATGCACAGAGGATGCTTTGGGGGTTGCAGCTTTTGTACCATTTCAGCTCACCAGGGTAAATTTGTAGCCAGTCGATCAGAAGAAAGTATCCTGAAGGAGGTGGATCAGCTTGTAAATATGCCCGATTTCAAAGGATATATCAGTGATCTGGGAGGGCCATCGGCCAACATGTATCGGATGAAAGGGAAAGATCAGTCTATATGTGACCGTTGTGTTGCTCCTTCATGTATACATCCCGTGGTATGTTCAAACCTCGACACAAGTCATAAACCATTGACAGAGATTTACAGGAAGGTAGATGCCAATCCCAAAGTCAAAAAGGCTTTTGTGAGCAGCGGTATACGTTATGATCTTCTGGTTGAGGATTACAACAAGAATAATGATGGAAGCCTGAATGAGTATATGGACCAGTTGGTATCGAGGCATGTATGTGGTCGCTTGAAAGTAGCACCAGAACATACCTCTGATGAGACTTTAAAGATTATGCGCAAGCCTTCCTTCAAGCACTTCCATCAATTCAAGAAGAAATATGAGGAGGCTAATAAGAGACACGGGCTTAAGCAGCCATTGATACCTTACTTTATTTCAAGCCACCCCGGATCAACCGAAGAGGAAATGGCTAATCTGGCAGCTGAAACCAAGGATATGGGATTCAGACTCGAACAGGTGCAGGATTTTACGCCTACCCCGATGACAGTTGCTACGGTTATATATTATACCGGCTTACATCCATATAACTTGAGGCCTGTATACACTGCGCGGACGGCCAAGCAAAAGAAAAACCAGCATTTGTTCTTTTTTTGGTACAAAAGAGAGAATTACAGGAGGATAAAAGACAAATTATACAATATGGGCCGCCCTGATCTTATAGAAAAACTCCTTAATGACCGAAAAAAACAACAAAAAAGGGAAATCATTAAGAATAAGACAAAAACCAATCATAAACGCAAAAGATAAGCGTATAGCGGAATATTGTTCTATAAATAATAAATTGTTGAAATTATATTCTGATTATC
>RFSX01000043.1 GCA_009923745.1 Chitinophagia bacterium | reverse complement strand
GTTTCTTGCAAGAGTACCAAAATCGCTTTTGATGAGGATAAATACATGCAGGCTATCAAAGCAGATATCATGTATTTATCTTCTGATGAAATGGAAGGACGCGAGGTTGGAACGGAAGGCGAGCGAAAAGCAGCTGCCTTTATTTCCAATAGATTTGGACAGCTCGGATTGAAGCCAGCTTTTGAGAACGGTTATTATCAGTTTTTTCAAAAGAGAAAGAAGAGCAACCCCCATGCTGATCCAAGTCCCGATGATCCTGTGATTGAAGGTCGCAATGTGGGCGCTTACAAGGATAATGGTTCTGACTATACGATCATCATTGGAGCGCATTACGATCACCTGGGTTATGGGCCTGAAGGATCACTATATTCGGGACCACCAGCTATACATAATGGGGCAGATGACAATGCGTCTGGTGTTGCCACTATGATGGCACTGGCAGAGATTTTGGCTACAAAAGAGATGGAGAACAATTTTCTTTTTCTAGCCTTTTCAGGAGAAGAGAAGGGCTTGTGGGGATCCAACTTCTTCGTGGATAATAACCCTTTGTCCAACGAAGAGGTCAATTTTATGATCAATCTTGATATGGTCGGACGCCTTAATGATGAAAATAAATTGGCGGTATATGGTACAGGCACCAGCCCGATCTGGAATGAAACACTGACCGGGATAAAATCAGACTTTAATTTTACCATGTCTGAATCCGGTGTAGGACCATCGGACCACACTTCTTTTTATCTCGAGGATATCCCGGTACTAGCATTTTTTACCGGTCAGCATGAAGATTATCATAAACCCAGCGATGATTGGGATAAACTCAATTACGATGGGATCATGGATATACTGGATTATCTGACAGACCTCATCGCAGAACTTGATGACGATGGCAAACTGGCATTTACCAAAACAAAAGATGAGCAAGAGGAAGCGCCCGACTTTAAGGTGACACTCGGTGTCATTCCTGATTACCTGTATGATGGCAAAGGTATGCGCATTGACGGTGTCCGGGAAGGAAGACCGGCAGAAAATGCAGGATTGATAAAAGGAGATGTGGTTATGAAAATGGGTGGCCTTGAAATCGTGGATATGATGAGCTATATGAAAGCATTGGGTGCATTCAGCCCTGGACAGACGGTAAAGGTCACAGTATTAAGAGAGGGTGAAATGATTGAAAAAGATGTAAGCTTTTAAACAAGACAATTGAAAGAAAAGAACGCATATATACTTGGTACAGAGCTGAGCGAGCTGCACAGACTGGGGTATCAGCACCAGGTTTGGTCTTCTGAAGCTCGAAAGGCCTGGGAAATTGCTGAATTCAGCTATGGTCAAACCATCCTTGACCTGGGTTGCGGCCCAGGATTCTGTACCGTAGAGCTGGGATATATTGTTGGTGATGAAGGCAAAGTTATCGCTGTTGATAAATCAAAAGCCTTTCTTGATTATCTTGACAAGCTTAATGAGTCCTATGCTCTGAATATCGAAACCTGCAACACTGACTTTACAAATCTTGGGCTGGAAGACGATTGTCTTGATGGTATATACAGCCGATGGGCCCTGGCCTGGATTAAAAATCCTGAAGAGACAGTTCAGAGGTTGGCTGAATCGATGCGCAGCGGTGCTGTTTTTGTGGCCCAGGAGTATTTTGACTGGTCAACATTCCAGGCTGTGCCGCACAGACCGGCATTGGAGAAAGGTATAAAAAGCATTTTACGCAGCTTTAAAGAGCAGGAAGGCGATATTGACGTAGGACGCGATTTGTCGAAGATATTTTACGAGGCCGGACTAGAAATTATAAGCACTCGACCATTGACAAAATATGCCTTGCCGGGTGATTTGAATTGGTACTGGCCAAAAACATTTTTAAATATCTACATGCCCAAATTGGAACAAGCAGGATATATGACGAAGTCAGAAATTGAGGACGCTCTTGATGCCTTTGAAGGCCTGGAATATCATAATGATACGGTAATATTTTGTCCGTCAATGATAGAGGTCATAGCTGTTAAGCCCTGATAAATTATTCGTCAAGGCCCAGGGTGCCTCGCCATTCTGCATCACTAACACCATTGAGCTTCCAATAAGGCTCTTTAATGTGTGTTTTCAATATAGCTTTGCTGCTTTGCATTTCGCCTGTGAAAGGAGAGGGGTAGCTATCGGTCCAACCATGGATAATATGTGGTGCGCTAGATTTATACACAATTGTCAGATTTCTTTGCAATTCAGGATACTCTATACCAAGGTATTTTAAATCAGTGCCATTAAAATCTCCCCCGGAATATTCTCCAACTGAAACAACAGCCGAATAAGCTCTGAGGGGTAAATGAAGAAATCGTGAAACCACCTGTGACGGAATGAGCTGCATATTTCCTAGAGGCAAGTCCTCGGGATTAATACGAATCAAGGTAAAAAACTCTTCTTCCAGCAAGGCATTTTTGATTCGTGTATTCTGGTCAGCTTCTTTCTCAAAGTATGAATGCAGTATTGATTTATAGTTGACTCCCTTTTTATTGAATTGAGCGTATGTTGATCCACACCATTCCTGTGAAGACGCGCTGAGTTTAATAGACTTACCGTGCCTATCTCTGTCAAAAGGTGTAAAGATGCTTGTTGACATATTGTATTGATAAATCCCAGTATTGAATTGCCTTATTTCTATGCGTTTTAGAACGCGTGCAGAATGGTTCCTTTTATCTGATTCGTTCTTGACCTGTTTATCAATCAAAAAGTCTTCCGGCACCATGACTTGTACCAACTCACCCTGCCGCAATTCGCCATATCTGTATTGCATTAAATCATAGCTGGCTATCTCTGCCTTGCCATCTGACCAATAGTTATTGCTGCTGGTTTTTGGCTCAGGGTCTATTTCAGATTGAGAATACAGCAAACAGATAGAGACGGGTATCATAAGAAAAAGGTAGGGGAGAAGTTTCATAAATCTCTTTTCCACAACTAACGCTACAGAATGATTCATGTTTAATTACATGTGCATGGTAAAAGAAACAAACAAAGAAGATCCGTGCTTCTTTAATAAGCATTGGCTAGACCTGGGGTATGTCACTGTCAAGCGGGATTTCTACTCCGGTAATAAAGTATGAATCGGTTGAAGCAAGGAATAAAGCCTTATTTGCTATTTCTCGATATTGTCCGAATCGTCGCAATGGAATTTGCGAACTGACCCGGGAAGCGAAGCCTTCGATTTTTTTAACACTTAAATTTGTTTATTACAAATTGGTGTTTTAATAGCCCCTGGACTGGATTATACGGGATCCTTTTTCAATAATATCTTTCTAACTGTATTTGTAGCCCTTATATATTAAACTACTTGAGCGTTTATTGGTTTTAATTAATGATCCAACGCAACGATGATTTATGGATTTTACGATAAAAAGATTTGAGGAGCTCAGCCACATAATGCACGAACGCCGTTCTGTGTTCCCTTCCAGTTTTACAGGCGAATTTGTAAACGATGAGATATTGGTCCGCATTCTGGATAATGCCAATCAATCACCGAGCCACAGGCATACAGAACCATGGCGTTTTCATGTTGTCAGCGGCAATGCTAAAAAGCGCTTTGCGCGATTTATGCAGGACAGCTATAAGATTCATTTTGAGGGTGAGAACTTCAACCTGATGAAATATAATAAGATAGCCAAGAAGATAGACTTGACCAGTCACATTATCATGATATCAATGCATCGCGATGAGCATGCTGCAGTTCCAGAATGGGAAGAGATCGCAGCCGTTTCATGCAGTGTCCAGAATATATATCTGTCCTTAACCGCTGCCGGTTTGGGCGGCTATTGGAGTACACCTGCATATTTTATCAGGGAATCCCGATCTTTTTTCAAGATGCATGAAAGTGAGCAGTGTCTTGGCTTATTCTACGTGGGAGTTCCGAAGGAAGATCTGCCACCGCGTATGGAAAAAAGACCTGTTGGCGAAAAGGTGAAATTCTACAGGAACTAGACAGTATTTATGGGTCTACGTCGATTGAAAAGCGGATCGATTTTTTGCCCTGCAATTCCAATAATTTGTCACGCTCTTCAAGGATAAGCTTTTTGACCTGGATAACCACATTCTTATCCTTTTCCATTTTAATGGTTATCTGCTGCTGGTAAAACCCTCGCAAACGAGCGATACCCGGGACTGTCGGACCGACTAATCTGTTGCCAATGTGTGCTCTCAATTTATTTGCAAAAAGAACGGCTGCATCCTCGGCTGCCTTGAATTGTTTGTGCCGTATTGTGATCCGAATCATTCTGAAAAAGGGAGGGTAGAGGAAATGCTTACGTTCACTCAGCTCCCTTCTGTAAAATTGAGCATAGTTATAATTTCTCGTTTCCACGATTACGGGGTGCAGGGGATTGAATGTTTGTATCATAACCGTTCCTTTCTTTTCTTTCCTCCCGGCTCTTCCGGCGACTTGTGTAATAAGCTGAAAAGCGCGTTCATTGGCTGTGAAGTCAGGGAAGAATAACAAGCTGTCTGCATTCAGGATGCCTACAACGCTGATATTATCGAAGTCAAGCCCTTTGGTGATCATTTGCGTACCCACCAATATATCTATCTCCCCGGCTCTGAAATTATTGAGAATTTTTTCATAGGCGCTTTTGGTTTTGGCGGTATCGTAATCCATTCTTCTGACACTGGCCTGGGGAAACTGGCCCTGAATCTCCTGTTCTATCTTCTCAGTACCAAAACCCAATTTATTCAGATCTCTGCTTCCACACTGAGGACACTCTTCTGGCAGTTTATGCCTGTAGCCACAATAGTGGCAGCGCAGTTCGTTGAAGACCTGGTGCAGAGTCAGGCTTACATCGCAATTAGGGCAGCCCGCATGAAAGTCGCATGTCCTGCATTGAAGTGTCGGCGCATAGCCCCGTCGGTTCTGGAACAGGAGAATCTGTTCCCCTTTGTTAAGGGAGTTTTTTATGGCATCTTTCAGGTCGTTGCTGAAAATGGATGCCATCAATCCCTTTTTGTATTTCTCCCTGATATCTATAATTTTCATTTCTGGTAAAACGGCTTCTCCATGTCGTTCAAGCAATTTTACCAGACCGTATTTTCCGTTTTTGGCATTGAGGTAAGTAGACAGAGAAGGTGTTGCACTGCCCATCAGGACCTTGGCACCCGTAAGTGTCGAAAGGTATAGTGCAGCGTCCCTGGCATTATATCTTGGTGCCGGGTCACTTTGCTTGTACGAGGCATCATGCTCCTCATCGATAATGATCAGGCCCAGGTTTGAGAAAGGGAGAAACAGACTGGATCTCGCTCCCAGGATCAGGGACTTACCATTGAGGCTTGCGTTCCACAGTTCAACGCGTTCATTGTTATTCATCTTGCTGTGGTAAACACCGATATCTCCCTCAAAGACATGTGTCAGGCGTTCTACGATTTGTGTTGTCAGTGCGATTTCAGGCAGCAGGTATAGCACCTGCATACCTTTTTCTATGTATTCTTTGATCAGTTCTATGTACAAGCGTGTCTTACCACTTCCAGTAACTCCAAATAGAAGAACATGATCCAGTGATTCAAAATGCGATTTTATTTCTCTAAAAGCTTTTTCCTGGTAGGGATTCAGAGGTGCGTTTTGCTGAGCAGAAATATCCTGTGTGCCAATCCGGCTTACCTCTCTTTCTTCAACAATGAAAATCCCTTTCTTATGCAAAGCTTTAATAATCGAATTGTCGATGTCAGCGATTCTGTATATCAATGATTTTGGAACCCATTGTTCTTTGCGCGATAAATCTATATACGCCAATAAAGCCCGAGTTTGTTTTTCGGAACGGCTGCAGAGATCCAGGGCTTCGGATAATTTGTTTTTATCATCAAGGTATTCCTTGGTCAAACTGACAAACTCTTCCGTCTTGGCTTTGAAGCTCTGTTTCAATTCTTCCTTGATATACAAGATGCCTTTATCCAGCAGCGATTTTATAACGGGATAAACCGTCTTTTGATCAAGGATGTCCTGAACCTGGCTGATACTCAGTTCTTCCTGTATAGAAATTGCCTCGGCGAGGATAAATTCTTTTTCATTGAGATCAATCTTATAGCTGTCGGTTTCCTTGCGAACGATGAGTTTTGTTTCACTGTTTAATTTAAGTCCTGCCGGCATAGCCACATGCATGACTTCACCGATTGTGGACATATAGTATGAAGCCATCCATTTCCAGAATCTGTATTGCGTCTGAGTTACAATAGGGAGCTCATCAATGACACTCCGGATGTCTCTGAGCTTTTGCAGAACATCCGGCTTGTCAATTTCACCAATCACCAGGGCGGAGTAAAGTTTGTTCCTTAATGGAACTTCGACACGGATACCGAACTGTATTTTGTCCCAGAGATCTTCGGGAACCTTGTAGCTGTATACCCTTGGTACAGCCAGGGGTAAAATGACTGATATGTATTTCTGATTTTCCAGGCGGGCAAATTACTAAAAGAAAATATATTGCGCCTCCCTGTAGGTATTGGCATGTGCCTCTATGATATCCGAAATTTTATGGGAGTAGCCGCCACCCATCGATATAACCAGGGGTACTTTATTCCGCTTGCATTCTGTCATCACAATTCGATCTCTTTCCTTACAACCAGCCAGGCTGACGGCCAGGCGTCCCAGTTTATCAGATTCTAGGATATCAACACCGGCCTGGTAAAAAACAATATCAGGCTCCTGTTCATGTATCAGTTTGGGAATATGCTTGTAAAGGTGGGCGAGGTAGGCGGCATCATTAATTTTATCGGGAACACCGATATCCAGATCTGACACTTCTTTACGCAGGGGATAATTATTGGCACCATGCATGCTGAATGTAAATACGCGATCGTCATTCATAAAAATATGTGCATTGCCATTTCCCTGGTGTACATCAAGATCGATAAACAGTATTTTATTGATCTGCTTTCTTTTTAAAAGAAGTTTTGAGGCGATGGCCATATCATTGAATACACAAAAACCTTCTCCTTTATGTGCATAAGCATGATGTGTGCCACCAGCAATATTCATGGCTACTCCATAGTTCAAAGCGAAGAGAGCGCAATCATAGGTGCCCCTGGCAATAACTTTACCACGGTCAACCAAATCCTTTCGAACAGGAAAACCAATATTGCGCTCTTCCTTACGACTTAACTTAAGCTTATTGAGCTTTTCTAGATATTCAGGTGTATGGGTCAGAAGGATTTCCTCTTCCTGCAGTGCTTCTGGCGTGAAGAAGTTGCTTTCACGCACAGTGCCTTCATAAATCAACTGCTCCGGCAAGAGCTCATATTTTTCCATAGGAAAGCGATGACCCTCAGGCAGCTGGTATTTATATATTTCTGAATAGGCAATTTTGAGCATGCTCCTTTTCCAGTTTGGAAATTCGAAATGATCTATCAGTTTTTCCTGAGGAAACCTGCAATCGTTTCTTTTGAAAACTTGGAAAGTACCAATTCGCCACTCATTTCAGCTCTTCGTTCTAGTAGGCTGTTCCAATCCTGAGTGCCTTGCCAGAATACTTCCTTGAGTTGTTGAAGGGCAGCCGGGTTCATAGATAAAAGGGTATTGCAAAACTCCTGAAGAGCTTTATCCAGTTCTTCAACAGTGTCAAAGACCTCCTGGTACAATCCTTTTTGTTTGGCCCAGTATGCATCCTGCCATGAAGTCGCATCGAGGGCCATCTGACTGAAAGCGGCCAGGCCTACTTTTCGCTCCACGGCAGGGCCTATAACAAAAGGGCCAATACCTACAGCCAGCTCGCTCAGTTTTACGGATGCGAATTTAGTTGCCAGGCAGTAATCGGCAGAGGAAGCCAGACCGACGCCACCGCCTACGGCTTTACCCTGGACTCTTACTATTACTATTTTTCCGCAGGTTCTCATTGCATTGATGACTTTGGCAAAACCCATAAAAAACCGTTTCCCGCTATCCTTATCCTGTATGGCTGCCAGTTCGTCAAAACTGGCACCGGCGCAAAAGCTTCTGTCACCAGCAGATTTCAATAGAATCAGCTTTACATCTTCTCTACTGCCATACTCGAGAATGGTGTCAGAAAGTTGCCTGAGAAGATTGGAAGGCAGAGAATTGTGTGAAGGGTGATAAAACTCAATGCGTGCCAATCCGTTATCAAACTGGGCTTTGACGTGTCCTTGTTGGGTTTTGTCCATTATCTTAAATATTTATTCATTGATACAGTAATGTAATGCCAAAGGTCTAATTTAGTTTACGAATAGAGAAGAATGGCCGATCAGAATTTTGTCGATTATGTAAAGATATGCTGCCGATCAGGAGCTGGTGGAGCAGGTTCCGTGCACTTCTACCGTGATAATAAAACGGCGAAGGGTGGTCCTGATGGTGGTGATGGTGGTCGGGGAGGTCATATCATGCTCAGGGGTAATAAGCAGATGTGGACGCTTTTGCATCTGAAGTATTCTAAGCATGTGATAGCTGAGCATGGAGTACCCGGTTCTGGTCAGAATAAAACAGGAGCCCAGGGACGAGATATCATTCTTGAAGTGCCTTTGGGTACTGTAGCCAAAGATGCCGAGACGGGTGAAGAACATTTTGAAATAACAGAAGATGGCGAGACACGTATACTCCTGGAAGGAGGGCGTGGCGGATTAGGCAATACACACTTCAAGTCCAGTACCCGTCAGACACCGCGATATGCTCAGCCCGGTGAGGATGGAAAGGAGGAGTGGAAAATACTTGAGCTGAAAATTCTCGCTGATGTCGGTCTTGTCGGATTTCCGAATGCAGGCAAGTCCACACTGCTTTCAGTTATGTCAGCGGCCAAACCCAAGATTGCGGATTATGCTTTTACCACGCTTGTCCCTAACCTGGGTATAGTCAGCTATAGAGACCACAGATCATTTGTGATGGCAGATATTCCCGGCATCATTGAAGGGGCTGCTGAAGGCAAAGGTTTGGGTTCACGTTTCCTACGGCATATAGAACGGAATGCTTTGTTGCTTTTTATGGTGTCGGCGGAGGCAGGCAATGTGAATGAGGAGTACAGGATTCTCCTGAATGAACTTGAAAAACACAATCCGGAATTGATGGATAAACCAAGGTTGCTTGCTATCACCAAGTCCGATGTTCTGGATGATGAATTGGCTGCCCTCATAGAAAAAGAGCTTGAGCTCGATATCCCCTATATCTTTATTTCTTCAGTAACGGGAATGGGGATACAAGAACTTAAAGATCTCATCTGGAAAGAAATTGAATCCCATTGTATGGCATAGTATCAGCGCAGCTTTATGTGCTTGATGACCCTGAAATGTCCTGTAGTATTGTCGATAAATTTAAAGTAATCAGCACCCGAAGTCATATCTGTAATATGTATAGCCTGGTCATCGGCCAGTTCCCTGAATTGCCTGACGAGATGCCCCGACGCATTATGCATCAGGATAGTATAGCATTGCTCTTCTAAGTTTTCTAATATAGAAGTTTTCGATTGAAGGCATAGGATACATTATTGTGTCATCCAGATTAGAATCCAGGGATAAGCTTCACCTGTGCTTAGCTGATCGAGTTCGTGTAATGGTCATAGGAATAATCTCGTTCAGTATGTGGAAAAGCGGATTAAGGAAATAATAATAAAAGGATGACTATAACACCTAAATAGTTTAGATGACTCAAAGTACATACTTTATTAGGTCATGAGACTGAGTTCAACTTTTTTCTCTAATTCAGCAACTGTATCTTTAAACAGCGAGTCTGTATCGATCAAATCACGCACAGTATTGATGGAATAAATTACGGTGCTGTGGTCCTTTCCGCCGAAATTGTCGCCTATTGTCTTAAGCGAACTTTTGGTGTAATTCTTTGCCAGGTACATCGATAATTGCCTGGCGATTACTACCTGACGCTTCCGCGTTTTACTGCTCAGAGTCTCGATAGGAACGTCAAAATGTTCTGCAACAAGTCGGGCAATGTTCTCTACAGTTATGCCTTTATTGATTTGCGTGACAAACTTTTGAATGATTTCCTTTGCCAGTTCGATATCAATTTCCCTGTTGTTCAGATTTGATTGTGCGAGTAGAGAGATCATCACGCCTTCAAGTTCTCTGATGTTATTCTTTATATTGAAGCATATGTATTCTTTTACATTGGAAGGGACCTGTTTGACGTCGCTTCCCATTTTGTGTTCCAGGATGGCGAGTCGTGTTTCAAAATCCGGAGACTTAAGGTCGGCCGTCAAGCCCCATTTGAAGCGATTGATCAGCCGTTCCTTAATGCCTTCGAGGTCTTTGGGAGGCCTGTCCGATGTTAATATTATTTGTTTACCTGTTTGTTGCAACTGGTTAAAAATATTAAAGAAGATGTCCTGCGTTTTATCTCTTCCGGACAGGAATTGTATATCGTCAACAATGAGTGTATCTATGAGCTGGTAGTAATTGAGTAAATCCTCCATGGTACCATTTTTAATGGCCGCCACAATTTGATTGGTAAAGGATTCTGTTGTCAGATACAAAACATTATTGTCTGTAAAATTCTTTATGATCTCATTACCTATAGCATGTGCGAGGTGGGTCTTGCCCAGCCCTACATTTCCATAAATGACAAGTGGGTTGAAAGCAGTTCCCCCAGGCTTTTTACTGATGGATAATCCTGCAGATCGGCCAAGTCGGTTGCAATCGCCTTCTATATAATTGTCAAAGGTGTATTTGGTAATGAGATGACTCTCAATTTTTGTTTTCTTAAGTCCTGGGATTACAAATGGGTTTTTAATGTCTTTTGAACTGAATGAGCGTTCCTGTGGTGCGGTCGCTGCTGTATTTTCAACCAGTATTTTGTATTCAAGCCTACCTTTAGGTCCCAGTATCTGGTATATAGTTTTTTTGAGTGTGCCCAGATAGTTCTCTTCTATGTAGTCATAGAAGAATCTGTTAGGCACCTGGATAGTCAAAACGTTATCATTGAATCGAATAGACTTAATCGGTTTGAACCATGTATTAAAACTTTTATCTGAGAGATTTGACTTTATAATTGAGAGACAACTTTCCCAAATTGATGCATGCGTATGATTCATCAAGCTACTGTTTTAAAAGCTAACTGTAAATAATTTGATCTACTGATTAAGTCTCCAGTCTTTGGAATGGCTTTAAATAATTTTAAAACGATTTCCTGGATGTATCGATT
>RFSX01000042.1 GCA_009923745.1 Chitinophagia bacterium | reverse complement strand
TCATTTCTGAAAACCAGGAAGAAAATGCCTGATATGTTTGAAGGTACCGGGGTTGCGCTGATTACACCCTTTGATGCCAACTTGGAAATTGACTTCCAGGCTTACGGAAAAATTATTGAATATGTCATCAGCGAGGATATAGATTTCCTGGTACCTCTTGGCAGTACCGGCGAAACAGCAACACTTAATGAAGAAGAGGCACGCAAGTGTCTTGATTTTGTCATTGAACTGAACAGGGGAAGAAAACCAATTCTTGCCGGAAACTTTGGCGGGAATAATACCCGGGAATTGCAAAGAAAAATCAAGGATTACAACTTTAAAGGCATTGACGGGATACTTTCTTCCAGTCCTGCATATGTAAAACCTAATCAGGAAGGTATTTACAGCCACTATATGGCTCTTGCGGATGCCAGCCCGCTACCGATTATGATATACAATGTTCCTGGAAGAACCCGATCAAATATTGAATGGACTACAACCATTCGCCTGGCCAATGCCAGTAAGAAATTCATTGGCATCAAGGAAGCCTCGGGTGACCTCATACAGGCGACGCGCATTATCAAGAACAGGCCAGATGGATTTATTGTAAGCTCAGGTGATGACGAAGTAGCCCTTCCAATGATTGCCGCCGGAGGTGATGGTGTAATATCCGTTATCGCCAATGCATGCCCAGGCTATTTTTCCAGGATGACGCGCTATTGCCGCGCCGGACAACTTGAAAAGGCAAGGGATTGCAATTTCAAAACCTACGATCTGCACCAATGGCTGTACATTGAAGGTAATCCTGTGGGTATTAAATCTGCTATGGAAGTTCTGGGATTCTGTACCAATCATGTACGCCTTCCATTGCACACTATGTCTAAGGCCAATTATGAATCCCTGAAAGAATGTGTCTTGAGTATCTATGCTCTTTCCAAGGAAGAAAATAGCTAAGACAAGCTTTTAGGGCGTCAGATAAAACTGCTTTTTATTGATTTCAGAATGCCATTGACGGATAACATTTTCGGCCATTTTTCCCTGTGGCGTATAATCCCTATCTCTATACCTTCTTCTCCCGTGACCCTCAGGATACCATTTCCAAAGGAAACCGCCAGCCCAGAATTTTTCATTGTAGAAGCTTTTATACATTGCTTCAAGGGCATTCGCCTGGGCCTGTTCATTGACATCAACATCCATACGTCTTTTCTCAAGCTCCCAGTTGTTCCAGGTGCTTCCATCCAATGACAGGTAACCATACTCGGCAAAGAAAACGGGCTTTCCGAATTTGTATGAAAGCTTCTGTATACGCTTTTTGATAGGTTTCCATGCTTTAACCAAAGCGTCTATATCGGGTGTTTCATCCTTGATCAATGGAAAGTAGGCACTCACTCCAATCAAATCAAGCTCTTTCCAGATACCCACATCTTCAAATTCATCCCAGTTGGCACAATAGCTTATCATGCCATCGTAAATTTCTCGTACACTTTTAATAAGATCAAACCAGAAGGCCTCCCTTTTCTGAAGCGCAATTTTGAACTCTGTACCAATGCAAAAGACTTCAACCGATTGCCGGCTGGCAATTTCTGCAAATCTTAGAATATAAGCCTTGTACTCCTCTTCCCACTGATGCCATTCCTTATCGCTGGCATAGTCCATATCCCCTACCCATCCATGATGCATCCATACTTGTGGCTTAAGCATCACCTTGAGACCGCTCGTTTTTGCCAATTTGATGGTTTCTTCAGCGCCATGCGGAGATTCCCCCCACCACTGGTATTGTCCAAACCGTACAGTTGTCTCTCCTGGAGGTGTAAAAGCATAGGGAATAACGGCTACCCATTCGCAATTAACATCTATGAGTGCCGGCATGGGATCCAGGCTAAACGAATCCCGTGGTGCCACAAGGGTAATACCACTCATCTTGCCTTCATACTGTGCAGATAAAATTGAAATAAAAAGAAAACTAAAGCTTAGCGCAATGATCAGACGCATGTAAATTATTGGCCTTTTATTCTTTGCCAAAGGTCAGCCATCAATTTATCCTCGTCACCGGGTTCAGGGCCACCCTTGGTTTCTTCTACAAAATAACGACCATTTCTTTTACCCAGGATAAATCGAAATACATATTTGTTCTCTCCATCGCCCGGCCCTCTGAATGTCCCATATCTCAGATCATTGATCTGAAGGCGTCCATCCGCGCGCCGTATAATATTGTAATAACCGGCCGTAAACCATTTGAGTACGGATATGGTACGGTCATATTCGGTCTGATCCACTAGAGTGTGGTTCTTTTCAATTCGATGAAATTGAATGGGTGAAGAATCAAACAGACTATACTGCCCCTGGTAAAATGCATCCTTATTTTCTATGGTCGCACTCCACAAAACATTATTCAGAATTGTAGGTCCCAGTATGTATCGGTCGCAGACCAAACCCTGTTTTTCGATCTCCTCTTCAAATACTGTATTTACATACATCTTATTGCATACGGTAAACAGAAGGTAAAGGCAACTCCAGCCCAAGCCAATATAGTTCCACAATTGCCTTTTATTATTCGATCGCTTGAATAATGCCACTATTACCAGGCAGACCAAAAAAGGCAGTGTATATAATGGATCCGCAACAGAAATGCTTGAAAAAGCTACCCTATAATCCGTAAAAGGTGCAAAAAGCTGGGTTCCATACATGGTGAAGCAATCCAGCAAACTATGAGTTATGAAGGCAAGAAAGAACATCCACTGCCACCGCCGAAGGCTTACTGCATCACCTTCGTATTTCCGATTGCGATAAAGCAGGTATAAAAGCCATCCAAAAAATAAGGCACCCACAATTGCAAAACTGATGCTGTGGGATATTCCTCTATGGAATGCCAGGCTGTCGACCTCTGACATAAATGGACTTGCAATAACGTCCAGATCAGGAATTGTACCTGCAATGCCGCCCCAAATCAATGCCTTATTGCCTATTCTTTTACCAAGAACAGCTTCACCCATTGATGCCCCTAAAACAAACTGGCTTACAGAATCCATGCACTATCTGTATTAAACATAAGAATAGATACAATCGGACAGGGAATTAGTTTTGAATATTTAGCGATATAAGTGCTCTCGATGATGCAATTTGTTCTGCAGACTTTTTATTGTAGTCTTCTGCTACAGATACTTCCTTTCCATCCAGATACACGCCCACCCGGAACCTGTCACGTTTATCGTGTTTGAATTTTGACAACATACGGTAGGAAATTTGTATGCCTTCTTTCTGCCCCCACTCCAATAACTGGCTCTTGTAGTTATCATCGTTGTTTTCCAAATCATGGATATCGAGGAGGCGCATTAGTATTTTGGAAATGATATAATCCCTTGTCCTGTCATAGCCATACTCGATATAAAGGGCGCCTACCAGGGCCTCAAAGGCATTACCCAGCATCGATTTACTCATTTTTCCCTGTGAGTATTCCGTCAGTATAATGTCAATACCCATGCGCTCAGCAACAGCATTGAGTGTTTTCCTCTTAACGATCTTGGACCTCATCTTGGTGAGAAATCCCTCATCCTTACCCGGGTATTTTTTATATAGATATTCAGCTACGATGGTGGATAACACCGCATCTCCAAGGTACTCAAGCCTTTCATTATTATAGTTGTATTCTTCGGGATCCACATTATTCATTGACTTATGAAAAAAAGCCAGTTTGAATAGATGCATATTATCCGGAACAAAACCTAGAACAGACTTAAGTTTCCTTGCCAACTCCTTTTTAGGAGACAAGTAGTAATTATAAAACCTTCTGATCACATTTCTTCAGTTATATCTTTTTGAAAATAACTGTTGAATTATGACCTCCAAAACCAAAAGTATTGCTCAAAGCCACGTTTACCTCGCGTTCCTGAGCTTTATTAAAAGTAAAATTAATTCTAGGATCAAGTTTCGGATCATCTGTAAAATGATTGATCGTTGGCGGAACTTTCGATTCGTTTATGGCAACGATACATGCGATAGCCTCTACAGCTCCTGCAGCACCCAGGAGGTGACCTGTCATTGACTTGGTAGAACTGATATTCAGATTATAGCTATGCTCACCAAATACCTGTAAAATCGCCTTTGTCTCGGCAATATCACCAAGAGGTGTAGATGTACCATGCACATTGATATAGTCCACATCTGAATGCTCAATGCCTGCATCTTTGATGGCCATATTCATAACTTCTTTAGCACCAAGACCTTCCGGATGCGGCGCCGTCATGTGATGCGCATCAGCAGTGGCGCCACTGCCAATAACCTCTGCATAAATCTTGGCTCCCCTAGCCTTAGCATGCTCGTACTCCTCCAGGATAAGACATCCTCCACCCTCGCCAAGAAGGAATCCGTCCCTGTCCACATCGAATGGACGGCTTGCTGTCGCCGGGTCGTCATTTCTTTGTGACAAAGCCTTCATGGAAGAAAATCCTCCTATGCCAGCTTTGGTGATGGCTGCTTCAGAACCACCCGTAATCATAACATCTCCACGTCCCAGCCTTACATAATCGAATGCAGCAGATATTGCGTGGCTTGATGAGGCACAGGCAGAAACCGTTGCATAATTAACCCCTCTGAAGCCGTATTTCATTGAAATATGCCCCGGAGCTATATCTGCTATCAGCATTGGAATAAGAAACGGACTGTATCTTGGAGGACCTTCACTCAGAGTTGCCTCTTCGATATCATGCTCTATCGTTTCAAAGCCGCCTATTCCACTTCCCCAGATGACACCCGCCCTGCTCAGGTCCAGTTTTTCTGTATCAATACCGCTATCATTCATAGCCTCCTCTGCCACAATGAGAGCATACTGAGAAAACCTGTCCAGTCGGCGGATATCTCTTCTATGGAAAAAATTCTCGGCATCATAATCCTTCAGCTCGGCAGCAATCTGGGTCTTGAATTCAGAGGCATCAAACCTGCTAATAAGGTTGGCTCCTGATTTTCCCTCAAGAAGTGCTTTGCGATAGGATTCGAAATTATTGCCGATCGGTGTAATCGCACCGATTCCAGTAACGACAACTCTTTTCATGACTCCAATGAATTAGGTAGCTGAAAAATAGAAAGTCCACGGGCTCTACACCTGTGGACTTCCGGTTTTCTTAAATTAATTTTTAGCGTTTTCCAGATATTCTACCGCCATTCCAACAGTCTGAATTTTTTCAGCCTCTTCATCAGGGATAGCAATATCAAACTCCTTTTCAAACTCCATGATTAATTCCACGGTATCGAGAGAGTCTGCACCTAGGTCATTGGTAAAGCTTGACTCGTTTGAGATTTCTGATTCATCAACGCCCAACTTATCCACAATGATTTGCTTTACTTTGTCTGCAATGTCTGACATAATTATGTGTTTTTGATTTAGTGCCGCAAAATAAACCAATTCGACCGATCGATCAAAGGTTTTAATGTCAAAAATTATTCAGCACTAGATTTATTCTATTTGCAATTAATTAATAATCAGACTGCTATAATAATTGTAATTTTGACACTATCTGGGCTCAAATAATTTAAAATATGGTACAATAAATGCATTTACAATACCAACTGCTGCGTACAGTTGTCAGTTCTGCTGGCAAAATTTGTCCATTTAAATAAATTTGCACCAATCAAATTACAAAACTTGAGCAAGTTAAAATTAAAACTAAGACAGAAAACAAAGATTGTAGCTACCGTAGGCCCTGCCAGCAGTAGCAAAGAAGGCCTGCTTGAGCTGGTCAAAGAGGGAGTGGATGTTTTCCGACTCAATTTTTCCCATGGAAGCCATGAAGACCACCTTAAGGTCATCAATAACATAATAGAGCTGACCGAACAGTATGACATTCCGATAGGCATCCTCGCTGATCTTCAAGGACCTAAATTAAGGGTCGGAGAAATTGAAAACGGCAGCCTGGAGCTCCTCAAAGGAGATGTGCTCACTTTCGTTCCTGAGCCATGCCTTGGCAACAGGGAAAAAATATATATGAGCTATGAAAGCTTTGCCGAAGATGTGAAAGTGGGAGAACGCGTACTTGTTGATGACGGAAAGCTGATTCTCGAAGTCGTTGAGATAAAGGGGAAAGCGGTCAAACTGAAAGTCATCCATGGTAAAAATATCTCTTCAAAAAAGGGTGTCAATCTTCCGGAAACAAAAATTTCCCTTCCATGTCTGACGGAAAAAGATCTGAATGACCTTGAATTCATTCTGACACAACCCGTCAATTGGATAGCCCTGAGTTTTGTGCGTGAAGCAAGTGATATAGAAGAATTAAAAGCCCTTATAGACGAGCACAGTCATTATGCTAAGGTGATAGCCAAGGTTGAAAAGCCTGAAGCCGTTAAAAATATCAAGGCGATAGTCTCGGCAGCTGATGCTGTTATGGTGGCTCGTGGAGATTTGGGTGTTGAAGTTCCAATGGAAAAACTGCCCGCCATACAGAAAGACATTATCAAAAAGTGCCTTCAAAAATCAAAGCCTGTAATTGTAGCTACCCAGATGATGGAAAGTATGATTTCCAATCCTTCTCCTACACGTGCCGAAATAACAGATGTGGCCAATGCGGTACTTGATGGTGCAGATGCCGTCATGCTTAGCGGAGAAACCTCGGTAGGTGCTCACCCTGAACTCGTAGTTAAAGCTATGAATAAGATTATCGGGGAAGCAGAAAACCATTACGAGTTGATCGGGAAAAGGCCCAAACCACACAGACATTCTGTAACCTATTTTTCTGATACCATCTGTCTTAGCGCTGCAAAAATAGCTGAAGACATAAAAGCAAAAGCCATACTTGGTATAACAGTGGCAGGATATACTGCTTTCCGTGTTTCGTCATACAGGCCCAAAACGGATATTTACATTTTTTCCTCTGTCAGACCAATGCTCGGCACAATGAACCTTGTCTGGGGTGTAAAAGCTTTCTACTACGACAAATTTTCGAGTACAGACGAAACGATTGAGGACCTTTGTGAAATTTTAAAAGACAAAAAACTGTTAAAAGAAGGTGATGTGATCATCAATACCATGTCTATGCCGTTAAACAAGCGGTTTAGAACAAATACATTAAAGATTACAATCGTCTGATGAAAATATTCTACTTCATTGCGGTTTTGACTGTCAATTCAGCCATTTCACTATCCGGCCAGGCTGGAATGTATTCTGAATCGGATATAGAATTGCAGGATCTTTTTATAGAATCTCACCTCGAAAAACAGAAAGCTAACTACAATAAGCAAATACAATTACTCAAAGAACTTGTCCGCAGAGACAGATCCGCTCATATAGCCTATTATGAAATGGCAAGAGCCTACTTTCAAATGGAAAACAGCGCATTGGCTGAAAGTATGCTTTCAAAAGCACTAAAAATAGACGCCTCCAATGAATGCTACCTTTCATTGATGGTAGAAGTACAGGAATCTCAAAAAAAATATACAGCAGCTGTCGGCACAGCCACAACATTGGTGAAGAATTTTCC
The DNA here is from genome assembly GCA_009923745.1 of Chitinophagia bacterium. Lineage (GTDB taxonomy): Bacteria > Bacteroidota > Bacteroidia > Chitinophagales > Saprospiraceae > RFSX01. The sequence goes on along the minus strand of RFSX01000042.1, from coordinate 3,817 downwards.
TGACAAGCAGGAATATCACTTCATGCTGGCTAAAAATCACCTTTCCAATGGTCAATCGGATGAGGCTATAAAGACACTATTGAATTTTCAGAATCTGACAGGCCTTACTGAAGAAATCTCAAAACGTATTTTCAGGATATACGATAGCAAAGGAAAAATAAGCGAGGCCATTTATACCCTGAAGGCACTATCTGAGAAATATCCCGGTAATACACGATTCCTGAGTAATTTGGCTGGCTACCTTCTCGAAAAGGGCAAGAAGTCAGAAGCTCTTAGGTATTATGAACGACTTTTACAGTTGGATCCTGATCACCCTGAAGCCAACCTCGTGATTGCCAGGGAAGAAGGCCCCTTAAATACTTCCCAGGGAGAGCTGTCAGCAATTGAAGCAATTATAGCTAATGAGAATATAAGCCTCGACGATATCATTAAAGAGCTCATGCCGTACATGTCCAATATGGACAGGGAAGGCGAACAGACTGAAAAGCTAAAAAATATAAGCCTCCAATTACTTGAAAAATATCCTTCAGAGGCTAAAACCCACGCGGTAAGAGCCGATATTCTATTTTATTCAGGAAGTATTGCTGACTCCGAACAGCTGTATCAAAAAGCCATAGAATTAGACAACAGCAAATACACGCTGTGGGACCAATGGCTAATCAATCTTTGGGAACTGGAGAATTACAATAAGATGATGCTAAAGAGTGAGGAAGCCATTGATTTTTTTCCAAATCAATTTTATGCCTGGTTCTACTACGCCTTGGCTCTCCAAATGATTGATAATACTGAAGATGCTCAGGAATATCTTTTTGAAGCAAAATTGATTGCAGGCAATAAGCAGAACTTTAAAAATGCATGTACCATTTTAGAAAGCTGGCTCGATCTGAAAACTATTGGATCTGCAGAAAGGCTGTCTGAGCTGTCAAGCCTTAATCTGAGTCAAGTCTACAGCCCGGTCCTTTTTGATCTGCTCGGAGAAATATATTATTCGGCAGGCGATGCCGGCAAATCAAAAATGTTCTGGAACAGGGCAGTTGAATTCGGAGCCGATGAAGAGCGCATCAACAGAAAACTCGGAAGCCTCAATTAAATGAGACAACCACTCTCCACATTACTGATACTTCTTTCTGTATTCTGCACTCTTTCATGTGCCAGTAAGAAATCGCTTACCAAAGCACCAATACATGAGGCTGAAGACTTAAGCAGCTTGATTTTCAATGATATTTTCAATGCAGAAAGACCCGAGTGGTTCGAAGGTAAAGCAAGGCTAAGTTTTAAAGAAAATGGAAAAACGGCTAAAGCCACTTTATATCTGAGACAAAAACACGACTCATTAAACTGGATGGTGTTTAAAAAGCTAAGTGTCGAGGCTGCCCGCAGTCTTATCACACAGGATTCCATGTGTATCATCTACCGCATGGAAAAAGCCTATGAATGCAGTAAACTGGATAGTCTAGGCCACATATTCGGATTTGAAGCCGAGCTTGATTTTATCTCGGACATAAGTCTTGGCCGCCTGCCTGAGATCGATAGTTCCAAGCTATGGGAACAAGCAGATCGTGGGGACTATATGGCATTCAGAAGCATGCATAATGATATTGTTCTGGATTTCAACTACGATAAAAATACCGCCCTACTCAATTCTGGAAAATTCTATGATCGATTTGGTCGTACAGGAAGCTGGACATATTCAGATTATAGAATGATAAATGGTCTTGCCCTGCCCTTTCAAAGAGAATTTCATATTAACTTCGCAAACAGCGATTCCTTAAGCCTTGATATTGAATTTATTGAAATGGAAACGAATGTTCCGCGGGAGATACGATTCAGTATTCCAGGACATTACGAAAAAATAAAATGATCTTGAATTACATCTTCTGTATTGCTTTCATCTTGAATGCCTGTCTTTGTTTGGCTCAAAGCAATAATCTTGAAGCACTCTCATCAAAGGCAGATTCACTGGCCCAATTGCCATCACCTCAAATGACTCAGTTGAAGGAAGAACTCGAATTGAGACGAGCTATTTTAAATATATATGACACGCCGGAATACCGTTCTGCCCAAAAAGCAGAATTACCCGGTAAGTATGGCTCCACAGCCAAATTGGACTCATTGATAAAGCAAGCCTATAGCGAGTATCTTATCCATGAATTAAGTGAGGACGCGGCCAGTTATAAAATTCAATTATACGATTTGCTGAAAGTTAAAGAGAATTATATTTCAATTGAAGGTGAGGAAGAATTAAGTTCTGTAAAGACGGATAAGCCTGAACTCCAAAGCTTGATAGATAAGGAGGAACAACGAATTAAATCTTTAAACAAATCCATTCAAAAGCAATCAAACATCGCGAACTCTCCAAAGCCACAAAAGCCGGCTGAAATTAATGCAGAAGTATTTAATCAAAGCAGCATTATAAAGCAGGTTATCACAGCGAATATTGAAAGTGGACATGCGTTTAATCCCAAAACAACTATTGATAACAAAAGCTTTGAAGACAGAAAAGCTTTCATGCCCAGGCCTCTTGCTGAATCGAATATATCCAATCCTTACAATCCATCTGCACACAGTATAGAATTGAGCTCTGAAAAAAATACCGTTAGTGCAGTCTGTCAGGGTGAAGTTATATATGCCAAGCGCTTGGGAGGCTCTGATTATACACTCATCATAATGCATGACAACAATTACTTTACAGTGTTTTCTGGCTTGCAATCAGTGTATGTCGGATATGGGGATGTGGTTAATTATAAGCAAGCCATAGGTATTGTAAAAAAAGCAGGCGATTCGCGTTCCAGGCTGTCTTTCGGAGTCTGGAAAGGAACCAAAAGTCTTGATCCAATGAATTGGATCAAGAACGGATAAGCTGCACTTTGCGTTAAACCTTGTATACATAGGATTATGAGTAATCAGTGGAATATAGGAAATAAAGGCCCAAAGGGTCTGGCTAAAAAAATTGAAAAAGCCGTTTTGGTAGGTCTTGTAAGGTGGAATCAATCACCCAGCCAGGTAGAAGAATACCTTGACGAACTAGAGTTTTTAGCCAGTACAGCAGGTGCTCAAACGGAGGAAAAGTTTATTCAAAGACTCAAGCATCCTGATGTTACAACTTTTGTAGGGAGCGGGAAGGTCGGAGAAATCAAAGAATATGTTGATGAGCATGAAATCGACCTGGTCATATTTGATGATGACCTCAGTGCTAAACAAAACGCAACCCTGGAAAAAATGCTGAAGGTCAAAATCGTTGACCGAAGCTCACTCATCCTGGACATATTTGCAAGTCGTGCACAAACAGCTCAGGCCAAAACACAGGTTGAACTGGCACAGATGCAATACCTCTTGCCCAGGCTTAGAGGTTTATGGACTCACCTTGAAAGACAAAGAGGTGGTATAGGTATGCGCGGTCCCGGTGAGCAGGAAATTGAAACCGATAGACGTATTGTACGAGATAAGATATCCTTGCTACGGAAAAAACTGGATAAAATAGATAAGCAAAATCTTACTCAACGAAAAAACAGGGGGGAGCTCATTCGAGTTGCTCTCGTGGGTTACACCAATGTGGGTAAATCCACGCTGATGAATCTGCTGTCAAAATCGGAAGTATTTGCCGAAGACAAACTATTTGCCACCCTGGACACCACAGTAAGGAAAGTCGTTTGGGCAAAGATGCCATTCCTCTTATCTGATACCGTAGGATTTATTCGCAAATTGCCTCACCACCTTGTCGAAAGCTTCAAATCAACGCTTGATGAAGTGCGGGAAAGTGACATCCTCGTTCATGTGGTTGACTTTGGGCATCCTCAACATGAGGATCATATCAAAA
>RFSX01000041.1 GCA_009923745.1 Chitinophagia bacterium | reverse complement strand
AAAACTTTCTATCTTTTCTTGTGCCGATTGCACCATCAATCTCTTTTGAAAAACTTGGCCATCCAGTACCTGAGTCATATTTGTAGCGAGACATATATAGTTTTTGATCACAACCCTTGCAGTGATACGTGCCTGTCTCAAAGTTTGAATTCAATGGAGATGTGAACGCACGTTCGGTAGCTTCCTCTCTCATCACTGCAAATTCAAATGGAGTAAGTCTAGCTTTCCATTCACTTTTACTTAACCGAAAAGGAAATTCAGCAAGCTCTTCTTTTGCAACGATTGACTGGGTGGGAATAACTATTGTTGCTAGACCTAGTTTGAGTAAGGAACGTCTGTTCATAAATTATCTCTTGTCATGTTTGCTACCGGATATATCTGGTTCATTACAGGTTAAAATCAACTTCAAGCATTAAGTTAAAAATATTGTGAAGGTTAGTAATAGTCAAAAATAAACAATTTATTTATCTTGGAACTCTTGAACAGCAGCAATTATTAGTGCACCAGTTAATTTCATAAGCCGATTATAAGGAAAAAATTATGGCCGATGGCTCTAAAATCATGGAAAACAACCCCACAGAGGATATTTCGGTAAGAGAAGTTTTTGGTATCGATTCAGATATGATCGTAAAAGGGTTCTCGGAACGAGCCAATCGAGTTCCTGAGGTTGATGAAACATACAAATTCGATCCAGATACAACGTTAGCCATACTGGCAGGCTTTAATCATAATCGGAGGGTTATGATACAAGGTTATCACGGCACAGGTAAATCAACCCATATTGAACAAGTTGCTGCAAGATTAAATTGGCCCGCAGTAAGGGTTAATCTTGATAGTCATATTAGTAGAATAGATTTGATAGGTAAGGACGCGATTAAGCTTAAGGACGGCAAACAAGTTACTGAATTTCATGAAGGAATTTTACCTTGGGCTTTGAGAAACCCAGTTGCTATTGTGTTTGACGAATATGATGCAGGCAGAGCAGACGTTATGTTTGTGATCCAGCGAGTCTTAGAACACGATGGGAAATTAACACTACTAGATCAAAACGAAATTATCACACCTCATAGTAATTTCAGATTGTTTGCTACTTCAAATACCGTCGGGTTAGGTGATACGACTGGTCTGTATCACGGAACACAGCAGATTAACCAAGCTCAAATGGATCGCTGGTCACTAGTTGCAACCTTGAATTATCTATCGGTGGAGGTGGAGAGCGCAATAGTGCTTGCTAAGTCGCCAAGTTACGATAGTGAAGAAGGCAAGCGTGTTATAAAGCAAATGGTTACCGTGGCTGATCTCACGAGAACTGCATTTATGAACGGAGATTTATCTACCGTTATGAGCCCAAGAACGGTTATAAATTGGGCAAGTAACACAGAAATTTTCAAAGATGTGGGTTATGCTTTTCGTTTAACCTTTTTAAACAAATGTGACGAGCTGGAAAGGCAAATAGTAGCTGAATTTTTTCAACGTTGTTTTGATGAAGAGTTACCAGAAAGTGCAGCAAGCATAAGTCTGGAGTAGAATAATTTTATTATGAGCAATAATTAGCCATCAACTAAAATTTATATAAGTGATCTGGCAAAGCTTAAACATTTCTTGAGTTTATTATGGTTTCAAAATCAGACAATCCTGCTGATCCATTCAAAAAAGCCCTAGCAGAGGCAACGAAAGTTTTGGCTGACAACCCAGAACTTTCTATTAACTACTCAGTTGATCCATCAGGTGTCTCTGGAGATAATATCAGGCTTCCCCAAGTCAGCAGACGCATGACTAAAGAAGAAGTTCTTCTGGCTCGAGGAACAGCTGATGCTCTCGCCATGCATCATAAATACCACAATTCCGATTTACATTCACGATTTGCCCCAGACGGTCCTATGGCAAGAGAGATATATGAAGCGATGGAAACCGCCAGATGCGAAGCTATCGGGGCAAAAGATATGCCAGGTACTACTGGCAACATTAATGCAAAAATCGGCGTTGAAGCAAAACGAAAGGGTTTTGATAAATTGACAGATCGCGCTGATGCCCCTCTTGCAGACGCCGCAGCTTATTTAATTAGAACTCTAACGACCAAAAAGGATCTTCCTTCCTCAGCAAACAACGTATTAAATTTATGGAAGGATTTTATTCTAGACCAAGCAGAGACTACAATAGAAAATCTGACTGAAAATTTGGATAATCAGGAAAGGTTTGCAAAATTTTCTCGTCAAATAATTACTGACTTGGGTTACGGAGATCAGCTAGGTGACGAACCCGAAGCAGAAGACGATGAAAATCAAGAACAGCAGGACGAGAATGAGGAACAAGCTGATGACCCCGAAAGCTCAGGGACAGATGAAAACAATGATGAAACTCTAGACGCAGAAGACCAACAAAGTCAGGACGAACAACAAGACGCTGCACAAGCGCAAATGAGTAGTGAAGACAGCTCTGATGAGGACTTTGACGATCAGGAGTTGCCTGACGGAGAAGCTCCACTGGAACCGCCACCTGCACAACCTATTTCTGACGCTGATCCAAATTATCAAGTTTTTGAGACAAATTTTGACGAAGAAATAAAGGCGGAAGACCTTGCTGAGCAAGTTGAGTTAGAGAGATTAAGAGCATATTTGGATCAACAACTCGAACCACTAAAAGGGGCAGTAAGCAGGCTTGCGAACAAGCTTCAAAGACGCTTGCAGGCACAGCAGAACCGTAGCTGGTTATAAAATCGGATTAACGTCCAGAGCCATGCAGAAGTCTATGAGCATCACGGAACCGGATTACGGTACATTGCTAGACGACATGGTATTTGAAGAAGGCAGTGAAATTGAAACCGCTCAATTCCTCGACCCCAGGATTGAGGTGGAATTGGCTTTTTTCCTCAAAGAACCGCTGTTTGGAGATAATCTAAGCGTTATAGATGTCTTGAATGCAACTGATTATGTTGTCCCGGCCCTGGAGTTGATTGCAGCCCGGACATATCGTGTAGACCCGGAAAGCGGATACCAACGTACCGTTAAAGATACAATCTCAGACAACGCCGCTAATGCTGGAATCATTACTGGCGGTTTGCCTGTACGACCAGATGACATTGACTTGAGATATGTACCCGCCCTTCTGTTCAGAAATGGCATCATTGAAGAAAGCGGGGTGTCGGCAGCCGTACTCAATCACCCTGCAAAAGGTATTGCTTGGCTTGCTAAAAAATATCATGCTCATGGTATCTCCCTGGAACCGGGACAAGTCATTCTGGCTGGCTCCTTTACACGACCTGTCCCAGTGAGGCCCGGTGACACCATCAGTGTGGACTTTGGCCCTATGGGCAATATTTCCTGCTACTTTAAATAAGGATCATGAGTATTGAAAATAGATTCAAAACGAATATAGTCGCCGGTCAAAAGCAATACGGCATCTGGAATGGCATCCCTCATTCCTATGCTGCCGAGATATGTGCAGGGGCAGGATTTGACTTTGTCGTATTAGACGCTGAACATGCCCCCTATGATATAGGCCAAATAGTCATTCAGTTACAGGCCTTAACGAGATACCCCGAGTGCAGTCCTGTAGTCAGGATTCCCAACGACAACGCCGTTCTCATGAAAACCCTCATGGATGCGGGCGTACAGAACTTTATTGTTCCCATGATCGAATCAGCCCAGCAGGCTTCCAACATGGTAAAAGCTATACATTATCCTCCTAAAGGCATTCGGGGAGTAGGCACAGCACTTTCCAGAGCAGCTCAATGGAACAGAGTCAATGATTATTTCAAGCTGGCTGATGAACAAATGTGTCTGATCTGCCAGGTAGAATCTGTAAAAGGTGTTGAAGCACTTGATGAAATCCTTGAAGTGGATGGTGTCGACATCGTTTTTCTGGGGCCCGCCGATCTGGCGGGCAGCATGGGTTACCTGGGAGAGCCCGGGCATCCTGAGGTGGTTGAAACCGTTCATGCCTGTTTGGAAAAAATCCAGAACTCTACCAAAGCTGGTGGTATACTCAGTTCAGATAAAGGCCTCATAGAGAAACATGAAAAACTGGGCGTGCAAATGATCGGGGTTGGCCTAGACACTATCCTGCTGGAAAAAGCAACCAGTGCCTTAGCCAAGGAGTTTATTAAAAATCTCAATGCCTCAGACAGCAATACAATTTATTAAGAACTGGTAAGTAAATATCAACTTTCAGAACGCTTTAGCTTCAAGGAAACAAGCTAGAGTATCTCCTTTACCATAAGATAAAAACATAGGCTCAGGCTTTTCCTGTAGCTCATAGGCTTAAAGTCGGCTCCACTGGTTTCTTTAATAAAGATGCCTCTGTGACGTCTCTTTCCCCGCTTGCAATCAAAACTGATATCAGTATTTCCAAGACCCTTGTCATCATCAATCCACTCGAGTGACATCAATATATCATCCCTGATTGTCAGATTATATTCACTCAAATCTATATCTATAGTGCCTTTTGTTTGGCCAGTATTAATAATGATATCCTCTTTTATTAATTTTTCACCTGTCTGACTGTTCTTATAGTCGTATATGTTGAGTCGAAACAGCAGGCTGTCCCCTTTGGCATGATTGAGTATGAAATGTGCGGATTGCACCAGATACTCACCCGTTACATCTATTATAGTTCCAATCTCTGTACCCAATTGCCGGCTGCCAAAACCTGCACTAGGCCCTCGACTTCTGTTTTTAAGACCCAATCTCCTTGGAAGTGACCTAAGGCGCCTGGATGAAATATCTATTTGCGGTAAGCTATACGTCTCTTTCCTCAAGTAGACTGTTTTACCAAAAGCAAGATCGGAAGCCCTGAAATCTGTTGTAATATAGGCCATTGAGCTCATGATAACCCTCCTGCTTCTATTATCCAATTCCATTTCAAAGTAGCCGTTCTTATCTGAAACCGTACCAAGTGAAAGTTCAGGTACAGCTATATTTACATATGGAATGGAAAGGCCAGTCTCCTCATTAAGTATACGGCCATTGATTTTGTACTGCCCGGGCAAGGAAGAAGCCAGGAAGAGTATAAAAAATAGTGTCGTATGTAATTGCTTAGATCTCACATTTGAAAATAGCTTGAATTATGGCTCATAAAAATTCTAATCTAACTATTACAGAGATTATACTATTGTATCCTGTATAGTAAAAGTCAATTCGATAAAACTAATCTATTGCAATATTTTGTGATGAAGAGCTTTGTTACCGATATTTGCACTACCTAACCAATCAGCATCAATGAACCAGGTCGAAAAATATCAGCCCAAAAACAAAATCAGAATAGTCACTGCAGCCTCTCTTTTTGATGGGCATGATGCCGCCATTAACATCATGCGGAGAATCATTCAATCCACCGGTGTAGAAGTTATCCACCTGGGTCATGACAGAAGTGTGGAGGAAGTCGTAAATACGGCTATACAGGAAGATGTGCAAGCCATAGCCATGACTTCATACCAGGGAGGACACAATGAGTATTTTAAATACATGTACGACCTCCTGAAGGACAAGGGTGCAAGCCATATTAAAATCTTCGGTGGCGGTGGCGGTGTCATACTTCCTGAAGAAATCAAGGAGTTGATGGATTATGGTATTACGCGTATTTATTCGCCGGATGATGGGCGTGAGATGGGACTCCAGGGCATGATCAATGATCTAGTTCAAAAATCCGACTTTCCCCTGGGTAAAAACCTGAATGGACAGATTGAAAAAATATCAACCGATAATCACCAGGCTATTGCACGACTCATATCTGCAGTTGAGAATTTTCCAGAGCAGACGAAGCAAAGCCTTGAATTCATCCATCAAAAGAATCAAGAAAAAGATATTCCCGTGCTCGGTATCACAGGTACCGGTGGATCTGGGAAATCTTCACTTGTCGATGAAATCGTGCGCAGATACCTTTTGGATTTTGAAGAAAAAACCATTGCCGTAGTTTCGGTAGATCCGTCAAAACGTAAAACAGGTGGCGCATTGCTCGGTGACAGGATCAGAATGAACGCCATTAATAACAAACGCGTTTATATGCGCTCGCTGGCCACCCGTCAGAGTAATCTAGCACTTTCAAAATATGTACACGAAGCCGTTGAGATTCTAAAGTCCTCAGGATTTGATCTGATTATACTGGAGACTTCCGGCATAGGGCAATCAGATACTGAGATATTGGATCATTCGGATGTATCTCTTTATGTAATGACCCCCGAGTTTGGTGCGGCCACTCAACTGGAAAAAATAGACATGCTTGATTTTGCTGACATCGTGGCTATAAATAAGTTCGACAAGCGGGGAGCATTGGATGCTCTCAGAGATGTTAAAAAACAGTATCAACGCAATCATAATCTCTGGGATACCGATCCCGATCAGATGCCTGTCTATGGAACAATAGCTTCCCAATTCAACGATCCGGGCATGAATACGCTTTACCGCAAAATTATTGATACCATTGATGAAAAGACGAAAGCCGATTTTAAATCGGGCTTTGCCGGAGAAAACGAACTTTCGGAAAAGATTTATATCATACCACCTGCCAGGGTAAGGTACTTGTCTGAAATTTCTGAAAATAACAGGAATTATGATGTCAAGTCAAAGGAACAATACAAGGTGGCGCAGTCACTCTATGGCATCTACAAAACAATTGAAAACATATGTGGGAAGGCCCCGGAATTGAATAACAACGGCCTGGATGAAATTCAAGCTGCCGGGGAGAATGAAGCATTTCTAGAATTGCTTTATAAACAATTTGACAAAACAAAAATGGACCTTGACCCTTATAACTGGTCCATAATAGTAGATTGGAAGAAGAAATTTAATAAATACAGGGAAGATATCTTTAAATTCAAAGTAAGGGGCAAGGTACTTGAAATCAAGACGCATACAGAATCCTTATCTCACCTTCATATTCCGAAAGTGGCCATGCCTAAATTTGAAGCTTGGGGAGATATTTTATTCTGGAGCCTGCAGGAAAATGTTCCTGGAGAATTCCCATATACAGCTGGACTTTATCCTTTTAAAAGGCAGGGAGAGGACCCAACACGTATGTTTGCCGGGGAAGGGGGTCCTGAGAGAACCAACAAGAGGTTTCATTACGTTAGTCTTGATATGCCGGCGAAAAGGCTTTCGACCGCATTTGACTCCGTAACCCTATATGGCAACGATCCTGATACAAGGCCGGATATCTATGGTAAAATTGGTAACTCAGGGGTGTCTGTTTGCTGCCTTGATGATGCCAAGAAATTATACTCCGGCTTTAACTTATCAGACCCCATGACATCGGTAAGTATGACCATCAACGGTCCTGCCCCCATGTTGCTGGCCTTTTTTATGAATACAGCCATAGACCAGCAGTGTGAAATCTATATCCGGGAAAACGGGCTTGAATCAGAAGTGAATAAAAAGATTGCCAAAATATTTGAAAACGCTTCAAGGCCAAAATACAATGCTGAAATACCCGAGGGCAATGATGGATTAGGATTAATGTTACTTGGTGTAACAGGTGATCAGGTGCTTCCAAAAGATATATATAACAGGATTAAAGCCGATACGCTTTCCAAAGTACGGGGTACCGTGCAAGCTGATATTCTTAAAGAAGACCAGGCACAAAATACCTGTATCTTCTCTACAGAGTTTGCGTTGAGGCTGATGGGCGATGTGCAGGACTATTTCATTGAGAATAGAGTTCGCAACTTCTATTCTGTCTCGATTTCAGGTTACCACATTGCTGAAGCAGGGGCTAACCCTATTTCACAATTGGCGTTCACCCTGGCCAATGGCTTCACCTATGTTGAATATTACCTCAGCCGGGGTATGGACATCAATAAATTTGGACCCAACCTGTCCTTTTTCTTTTCAAACGGGATAGATCCGGAATATGCGGTTATTGGCCGTGTTGCCCGTAGAGTATGGTCTAAGGCATTGAAATACAAATATGGTGCGGATCCGCGCGCCCAGATGCTTAAATACCATATTCAGACATCCGGCCGTTCCCTGCATGCCCAGGAAATCGATTTTAACGATATCAGGACGACCTTGCAGGCTTTATATGCCATTTACGATAACTGTAATTCCCTGCACACCAATGCCTATGATGAAGCCATTACCACACCTACAGAAGAATCTGTAAGGCGCGCTATGGCCATTCAGTTGATAATAAATAAAGAATTGGGACTGGCTAAAAATGAAAACCCACTCCAGGGATCATTTATCATAGAAGAACTGACGGACCTGGTTGAAGAGGCAGTCTTGATGGAATTTGACCGCATTACTGAGAGAGGCGGTGTTCTTGGTGCTATGGAGACCATGTATCAGCGATCCAGAATCCAGGAAGAAAGCATGTATTATGAAACACTTAAGCACACAGGTGCTTATCCGATAGTTGGGGTGAATACATTCCTTAGTTCTAAAGGCTCCCCTACTGTTATTCCCGGCGAAGTAATACGAGCCACTGAAGAAGAGAAGCAAGATCAGATTAAAACCGTTCAGAACTTGCATGCACGCTATGCAGATGAAAGCAAGCAATTGCTGGCAGAGCTGCAAAGTGCTGCAGTCAACAACGAGAATATGTTTGCAGCCCTTATGGAAGTTTGTAAGAAATGTTCACTTGGTGAAATAACACGATCGCTTTTTGAAGTAGGTGGTCAGTACCGCAGAAATATGTGATCAACTAAACTTTATAATCTATATACATTGACGCATTCCTCTGATCTCCTGTATTCATTCAATAAAAGAGGGAGGCAACTTTTTGCCTCCCCGTTACACTTATTATCGGACCTGAGGTTCGGTTCTCAAATATATTTTACTGCAAACTATCATGGATGCTCGTCAAAATAATTCAGGTCTGAAAGTGTCCTATCTATCAATGATGTATGGTTCTGATTTATATGTCTCAAGCTTTTATGATTTTTTTGAAAAAAGGTAAACACTCTGAATGAGAATAATTTCAACGGTACCCTCCATAACAGAACTTTTATTCGATCTGGGTCTTGATGAGGAAGTAGTGGGCATAACCAAATTCTGCGTACATCCGGACTTATGGTACAGGAATAAAACACGTATAGGCGGAACCAAAAACCTGAAGCTGGATGTGATACGCCAGTTAAATCCCGATCTTATTATTGCTAACAAGGAAGAGAATACAAAAGAAGACATTGAGGCTCTTGACGATTTTGAAATTGTACTCACAGATATCAAAAAACTGGAAGACAATTACGGACTCATTGAGAATGTGGCCTATCTATGCAATCGTAAAGAGAAAGGCCATCAACTGTCAACCCAATTTGAAAATGCCATTGAAAGCTTGCGACAGGATAGCTTTGCAAGGGGCGTATATTTCATCTGGAAAAAGCCATTCATGTCTGTAGGCTCTGACACCTACATTCACAGCATCATGAATCTTATGGGTATTGAAAACGCCTTGAAAGATCAACAACGCTATCCTGCGCTTTCAGAGGAAGATATTTATAGATTGAATATCGACCTGGCTCTTTTCTCATCTGAACCCTTTCCATTTAAAGCCAGAGACATATCTGATTTTGAAGCGAATAATCCCAACACGAGGGCTTTCCTTGTGGACGGTGAATTTTTCAGCTGGTATGGCAGCCGTCTGATCAAGATGAAAGAATATGGCATTCAGCTATCCAATGAACTCAGAAAAGCACTGTCCTGATGATCTTTAAGGGAATAAATCAGTAATTTGAGATATAAAATACAGAACTATGGAACGACCAGGATGGGCGACATTTATAGGCATCTTTATGCTCTTTGTGGCTGGCTGCGGTGCCTTGGATAATTTCAGTGATTTGAATGCTGATCAGATACTGCAAGTACAATCAGAGGTCTTGGATGAAATGGAAAACGAATTCGAAGGCCAGGACGCGGATACAATCAGAATAGATTCCGCAACTCAAAAACGGCTGACCGTATTTGGCGACAGCATTGTAAAAGACAGTGCCAACAATGTCGATGTAAAGGAGACTTTCAAAAACATGATAAAAAGTTCGGACTACCGTATCAAGTGGACCAAAAACTTTGCCTATATCGGCTTTGTCATTTGTATCCTCTTTGCTATTTCCGGCATATTCTTTCTATCTCAAAGGAGGTATACCATTCAATTGGCACTGTCAGTACTGGCATCAAGCCTTGTGGTAGGAGTTTTTCAGTTTATTGTATTCCGGGCAGATACAGGCTCAAGTAAGATGATATCCAACCTGGCTAATTTCGAGGTTTATTGGAGCATATTCCTGGATACCATTCTCCTTATCACCTTGATGGTATTAGATAAATCTTACTATTACGGGTCTGAATCTGTTGAAGACTATTACGACAATGAATAGCTATCAACTATTCCTGATTTTCATCTGTTTGGTAGGAGGCTTGACAGGCTGTATCACCGAAAATGATACGCCTGGGACTTCATTAAATCAAAACTATGAAATAAGTCTTGACCTTGAAGAAGCGCGGCGCCTGGCCAGCCTTCCCATGGCCTGCATTGACCAGGCGTTTCCATATAAATCGGGCCATGTACTGGCAGATAGCCAGGACCTTCTATTACCCATAGAACATCATCCTGCCTTTTACGGATGCTTTGACTGGCACTCGGCTGTACATGGTCATTGGTCCCTGGTCTACCTCTTAAAAGAATTTCCTGAGCTGGACTCTTCCGGCCTAATAAGGAAGAAGCTTGCGGAAAATCTAACCGCCGAAAAGCTTTCTTCCGAACTCTCTTATTTTACAAGAAATAAATTCAATAAATCCTTCGAAAGAACCTATGGGTGGGCTTGGCTCTTGAAGCTGCAAGAAGAGTTGCTCAGCTGGGATGATGCAGACGCCAGACAGTGGGCATCGAATATGCAAGATCTAGCTCAATATATAAGTCGGGCCTACATCGACTATCTACCCAAACTGGTGTACCCTATTCGTGTAGGTGAACACAGTAACACAGCCTTTGGACTGAGCCTTGCCTATGATTACGCAATGGCCACATCCGATACAGCATTATCGCATAGTATCGAAAATAATGCTCGGCGTTTTTACCTTAATGATGAAACATGTCCCCTTAATTGGGAGCCAAGCGGATATGACTTTCTGTCGCCATGTCTGCAGGAACTGGACATAATGCGTAAGGTGCTTAGTGATGAGGAATTCAAATCCTGGTCACGAGCTTTTCTGCCGGATTTACAGTCACGTTCTTTAATCCTGGAGCCTGCTGAAGTTTCAGACAGAACTGATGGAAAACTGGTACACCTGGATGGACTGAATTTTTCCAGAGCGTGGTGCCTGTATAGCGTTGACAATGCCTATCTCAATGAGCTGGCTGACAAGCATATGGCATTTTCACTTGGAAATATAATAGATGGCAATTATACCGGGCAACATTGGTTGGCATCCTTCGCCTTGTATGCCTATAAATGCAAGAAGCGATGAAAATGAA
>RFSX01000005.1 GCA_009923745.1 Chitinophagia bacterium | reverse complement strand
TCCAGCC
Organism: Chitinophagia bacterium; assembly: GCA_009923745.1. Taxonomy (GTDB): domain Bacteria; phylum Bacteroidota; class Bacteroidia; order Chitinophagales; family Saprospiraceae; genus RFSX01. The sequence goes on along the minus strand of RFSX01000005.1, from coordinate 32,681 downwards.
TATTTATTATAGCCTGTTCAAGCTCAAAAGACATTTCCGAACTCGGCCCTGAAGATGTGTTGATCAGTATGGAAAAAGAAGCATGTTTTGGCTCCTGCCCTGTCTATACTTTTAAAATATACACAGGTGGTTATTGCACTTTTGAAGGAAAACAGGACAGTTATAAAATGGGTACACACAGCCTGACACTGTCAAAAGAAAAGTATAAAGAGGTAAAGAAAGCATTTGAAAATGCGGATTTTTTCCAATATCAGGACTTTTATGAAAGCAACATACCTGATTTACCTACTGTAAAAATCAGCTACAGAAAAAAAGATCAAATTAAAAGTGTGACCGGCAAGAGAGAAAGACCGGATGCCGTACATAAACTGCAGTTTATCCTGGAAGAAATTGCCGAATCAAAGACAGGCTGGAAAATTATAGATGGAAGCGTCCAGGTGGAAACCACGCTTTACGATAAATCGCAGATTGACATCCAGCTTATCGATGGGGCTCAACTGTCCAGATGGTTCGAATATGCCAGGAAAAATTATGGTATCCGTATTCTCAAACAAATCGATGGCTCATATGACCGTTGGCTTGTTTCATACAATATGAAAGAATACTCCCCTGAAGAGATACTAGATATCCTCAGAAAGGACGAAAATGTATCTTCTGCAGAGTTCAAATTGATCAAGCCCTAGTTTAAAAGTGTCAAGTATTTGTCATAACCAACTGATAAGCAGTGCTTAAAATTTAAATAACAAGTTTTTTACAAATTTTCCTATAATACCATAGAGGTATAAATGCTTTTATTTGTCTTATAGTTGCTGACTCTCATTTTAATGAGGGCAATGCGCCTTTTTACATAAGAACAATTGTGCAATTGTGCAGAGCAGAAAAGTGTGGATTTTTAAAACTGTTCAAGTTAAACCTGAGATTGATACTTGCTATGGCATTTGTATGCCTGGCCATAAATGATATCGACGCCCAAATCAAAATCGGAAATATCCCTGAAAACATTGACGATGAGTCTCTGCTGCAACTTGAAGGTTCAGATAAAGCACTAGTCATTCCTCATCTGACAACCAGCCAGTGAGATAATATTCCTACCCTACTGAAAGCTGCAGTCAATTATAATTCTTGATGATGAGTGCATTCAAACCAATGCTAATAGACCAGAATGGATCTGTGCTGGTCGAAAGGGTGCTGGTGTAGGCAGTATTATAACTACAGTCCTCGGCAAAAGAATTGGTACTTATGTTGATGAAAATGGTCTGAACACAGACATTTTTGAATCCGTAAGCAGCCTGGTAGAGAACGCTTATGCATCCTTTCTTTGCCTATACAAAGGTGGCCTCACTTATTGATAAGCGCACGACATCATTACTTAAAAATATTAATATTAAAGTATTGATCAAAAGATAATTATACATTATAAATATTTATTATGTAAATTTGTCTGATGCGTTTAAAACTAATACTCATATTCTTGAGCCTTGGCTACTCTTCCTGCCTGCTTGCCCAAATGCACATTGATTTTGAATCACTGGATAGTATTGTCGTTGAAGTCGATGAGAATGCCCAGGCATTCTACATGCATGAAATGCTGCAAGGCGAAACGGCCTATAGCCTGGCCAAATATTTCAAGGTTAATTTCCGCGACCTCCTGATTCTTAACGGGATTGAAGAAAATGAGATTCTACCACTTGGAACGCAACTTAAAATTCCACTTAATCTGGATCATTTAATCCGTTCAAGTGAGCGCAATCAAGCCAATGATATACCTGTAATATATCAAGTAAAAAAGCTGGAAACTCTCTTTAAAATATCGCAAGTATATTTCGATCAGCCAATTGAAAATCTGGTTGTGAGGAACAAGATTAGAAAATTATCTCTTAGAACAGGGGAAGAACTTTTAGTTGGATGGTGGCCATGTGCTCAGCAAATCAGCACACAGAATACAACTATAGTATCAAAGAATGATTCCGTACAAATAAAGGAATTCAAAAAAGAAAAGGACAATAGTGCAAACAACAATATTCCAAAAGCGGTAATTGTTAATAATGAAAAACCATCAGCTGAGTCGCTTCAATTGGAAAACACTGAGGAAGATTCGATAATGCGGGTGATAGAACCTGTTATTATCAATCGGAGCGGAATCGCCCTATGGGATAAGGCTGACAGTAATACCGAATCACTATTGGTCCTACACAAAACAGCGCAAACGGGATCCGTTATCAAACTGCAAAACCCTGTTACAGATCTTGTTGTCGTCGCCCAGGTCGTCGGTCCAATCCCTGAAAATGTCTATACCGATGATATAGATGCAATCGTTTCAAGATCTGTAGCCCAAAAGCTTGGTGCTTTAGATACGCGATTCCAGGTCCTCATGACCTATTACGAGTGATCTAATTCAGCAAATCTCACAGATTATACATGCCAAGCAAGACAGCACTTTGCATGTTTTCCCCTATCTTTACAGCGAAATATACTTCTATGATTTATAACAATATCCTGGAAACAATAGGCAATACTCCCCTGGTCAGGATAAACAAGATATGTAAAGATGTTCCCGGACTTGTTTTAGGAAAAATGGAAAACTTCAATCCTGGAAACTCCATAAAAGACAGAATGGCCATCAAGATGGTTGAGGACGCTGAAAAAGAGGGGCGTCTAAAACCTGGAGGGACCATAATTGATGTACATCAGGTAATACCGGAATGGGCCTTGCACTTGCAGCCTGTGTAAAAGCTTATAATTGCATCTTCACTACTTCGGACAAGCAATCGAAAGAAAAGATTGATATCCTGAGAGCCCTGGGAGCTGAAGTCATAGTATGCCCTACCAATGTCCCGGCAGATGACCCTAGGTCCTATTACAGCGTCGCTGAAAAATTAAGCAGTGAAACGCCCAATTCAGTTTGGTGCAATCAATACGACAACCTATCCAATCGGGAAGCCCATTACTATTCGACAGGACCAGAAATATGGGAACAAACCGAAGGTAAGATCACACACCTTATCGTTGGTGTAGGTACTGGAGGCACCATTTCAGGAACAGGAAAATATCTAAAGGAACAAAATCCCAATATTAAAATCTGGGGGATTGATACCTATGGCAGTGCATTGAAAAAATATCACGAAACGGGTGAGTTTGATGAGGAAGAAATATATCCTTATATAACCGAGGGTATTGGAGAAGATATCATACCTGCAAATATTGATTTTGATATAATAGACCATTTTGAAAAGGTTAGCGATAAAGATGGCGCAGTCATGACACGGCGTCTGGCAAGGGAGGAAGGCCTTCTTCTGGGTTACAGTGCCGGATCAGCCATGGCGGGACTATTGCAACTTAAAGATAGGCTTGATGACAACTCCATGGCCGTGCTTATATTTCACGATTCCGGCACCCGATATATCAATAAAGTATATAATGATGAGTGGATGAAGCAAAATCGATTTATTTAAAAAGTAAGCTATGAAAAAAATTGGATCTGTATTGGCATTTGTAAGCCTATTCATCATTGCATGCTCTGACCCCTGCAGTGATATAGATTGTGGCGCTAACGGTACTTGCATCGAAGGTGTGTGTAATTGCGATGAAGCTTACACAGGTGTAAATTGTGAAACAGAAATCAGGGCGAAGTATCTCGGTATTTTCGAGGGAGACTTCAGTGCTTGCCTCGGCGGTTTAGTCCCGCCTGATCAGATTCCGGATGGTTTGGGTACGGCAAGTGCGACAGTCACTAGCGACCCTGATAATATTTGGCATGTAATAATCTCAACACCGTTTAATACTGGTATGGATAATACAATCAGTGTCAATCCAGAATCTGGCAGCTTCAACCTGCCAGCAATAACACAAACACTCGAATTGGAACAGATTCCATTCCCGATTACTATAACCGTCACAGGTAATGGCGAATTCCTTAGTGAAGATCAGCTTCGACTTAATTTTACAATTATTATTCCTTTGGTCCAATCCATCGAGTGTACCATTGATATGAATAAGCAATAAATGGCAACAAAGAATATAAATCTGGAATTCAGCAAGAATGAAGATGCCATGAAACTGGCGGTTTCAAAACTGAATCACAGACTTGTGAAGATAGCACTTGGCGGAGGACAAAAAAGACTGGATAAATTAAAAGCCCAAGGAAAAATGTCAGCCCGAGAACGTATAGACTATCTGGTTGATGATGACAGTTTTCTAGAACTTGGAGCTTTTGCAGCTCATAATATGTATCAAGATCAAGGAGGAGCTCCAGCAGCCGGAGTAGTAGTGGGTCTGGCACGTATTCACGGCAGGGATTGCGTTATTGTGGCCAATGATGCGACAGTGAAGGCCGGAGCCTGGTTTCCCATGACCGGTAAAAAAAATCTGAGGGCACAGGAAATAGCTATGGAGAATCATCTGCCGATCATTTACCTCGTCGACTCAGCTGGCGTTTATCTGCCAATGCAAGATGAAATTTTTCCCGACAAGGAACATTTTGGCCGTATTTTCAGAAATAATGCCGTCATGTCAAGTAAAGGGATCCCCCAAATAGCAGCCATCATGGGATCTTGTGTAGCCGGAGGTGCTTACCTGCCGATTATGTCCGATGAATCCATTATTGTCGATGGCACCGGCTCTATATTCCTTGCCGGTCCATACCTCGTAAAAGCTGCCATCGGTGAAGAAGTGGATAAAGAAACTCTTGGTGGTGCCAGCACACAAACAGAAATATCCGGTGTATGTGATTATAAAGCTGCCAACGATCAGGATGCCCTGGATAAGATCAAGGATATCATTTCTAAAATGGGTCCTCTTGGAAATATTCAAATTGACAAACAAGAGGCTGTCGACCCGGAAAGGCCTGCGGATGATTTACTTGGCCTATTCCCTTCTGCTGGTAATAAACCCTATGACACCATGGAGTTGCTGAAATGTATTGCCGATAAGGGAAGTATGACCCTCTATAAAGCAGATTACGGGAAGACCATAGTGACAGCCTATGCACGCATTGACGGCTGGTCAGTAGGGATAGTCGCCAATAACCGCCTTGTCAGTAAAAATGCAAAAGGAGAAATGCAATTTGGTGGCGTTATCTACTCCGATTCTGCCGATAAAGCTTCTCGCTTTATTATGAATTGCAATCAAAAGAAGATTCCACTGATATTCCTGCATGATGTGACTGGCTTTATGGTAGGTAAGCGATCAGAACATGGCGGCATCATAAAAGATGGAGCCAAAATGGTTAATGCCGTTTCCAACAGCACTGTTCCTAAAATATCTGTGGTATTGGGAAATTCTTATGGTGCAGGCAATTATGCCATGTGTGGCAAAGCCTATGACCCCCGTTTTATTGTGGCCTGGCCGACTGCGAAGATAGCTGTTATGGGTGGTGAACAAGCGGCTAAAGTAATGACACAAATAGAGATCTCTGCCAGAAAGAGAAAAGGTGAAGAGTTGGATGCAAACATCGAAAAGGAGATCTTTAAAAAGATCAAATCAAAATACGACGATGAAACCAGTGCTTACTATGCTGCTTCACGTCTGTGGGTTGATTCAATTATAGATCCCAGAGAAACCAGGGAATTTATATCGCGGGCATTGAGTGCTTGTTCAAAAGCACCAATTGAAAAATTTAACCTTGGTGTGATCCAAACATAAGATATGGATCTGGTAATAAAAACAATGGAAGGCCTGGAGGAAGTTCTTGCCAAAGAACTCGAAAACCTGCAACTTCTCAACATAAAGGTATTGAAGAGAGCGGTAAGCTGTGAAGGCAGCTGGGCTCAACTGTATAAATGCAACTACCAATTAAGAACAGCCTTGAGGGTATTACTACCTATAATGGAAACACAATTGGAAACCCAGGATGATCTTTACGATGCCGTCTACTCCATTAATTGGAAAGACTTTGTTCCTCCCAAAAAATCCATTGCTATAAATGGCACTATATCCGGGGAATTATTCAAACACAGCCAATACCCTGTTTTCAGGGCAAAAGATGCCATTGTAGACAACTTACGTGATGCGTATGGTGATCGTACCCGTGTCGACACAAGAAGGCCAGATATACTTATTGACCTTTATATCAGCGATAACAGAATGAAGCTTTCTCTCGATAGCTCAGGGAGGTCCCTCCATCTTAGAAATTATAAGTACAGGCAATACAAAGCTCCTCTCAATGAAGTCCTCGCTTCAGGCATCATCCAGCTTGCCGAATGGGATGGGCAGAAAAGATTCCATGACCCCATGTCAGGATCTGGCACTTTTATCACAGAGGCTTTGATGATAGCAGCCAACATTCCGGCCGGCATGTTCAACCCAAGCTTTTCATTTGAAAACTGGCATGAATTTCATCCGGACATATGGAAAGTAGTCAAGGAATCTGCAGATGCAGCTATCGTTCATCCGGAATGCGAATTGTTGGCCAGCGATATTCACCCGTTGGCAGTACGTGACACCAAAAAGAATCTTCAGAAATTTCCATTCCGGGAAAAAGTGCATGTCTTTTCCAGGGATTTTTTCACCCTGCCAGGACAAGAAGAAACCGTTCTGTTCATGAATCCACCTTACAATAGAAGGATCGAACTCGACGATATCAATCTGTTTTATAAAAAATTGGGAGATCAGCTTAAAATGAGCTGGTCGGGATCAGAAGCCTGGATAATAAGCGGTAATGCTGAAGCCATGAAAAATCTTGGACTCAGACCGAGTCGAAGGATCGCACTTAACCACGGCGGTATGGACGCCAAACTCTATAAATTTGAAATGTATGAAGGATCCAAGAAGGCGAAATACCAGGTTTAAAAAAATTCAACTTCTTTCAATTCTTTTAATTTGCTCTTCAGGCATCATGGCACAGCATTTAATACCCGGGGAGAGAGAGGAAAAAGGCAACCATTCTATCCTGCTTCAGAGTTTCAATAAATTCAACCAAGAAAATCGATTGACTAATGCTGACATGTCATGGGAAAAATATAATTATTACAATGCCTTTATGGGCTCCTTTTGTAAGTTAGAACATCAGGGCAGCAAGGCCTCAGGAATGGCAATAAGAATGCGTCTCGGGAGTCTGAATACTGTCAATGCCATGGAAATGAAACTACCTGCCTGGCGCACATCCATGCTCGAAGAAAAAAGGCATTAAATCAGTTTATACAAATCCGATACGCCTATATAGCTTTCAGATGTAAAACCCTCACCGTATTCAACAGATATACGACGTCCAAAATCAACTGCCCTACCCTTAAGGTGATCCATGAATTGCTTGGATGAAATAGGAGTTTCCTCCTCCCTGGAATTGGGGTCATAGAATTGAGATTTAAAACAGGCTATCATTTCAAATTTCCTGTCAAGATATCCTGAAATATCAATCACTATATCAGGTTCTATGTAATTATCCTGAATATAATGATAGACTTTTTTGGGACGCCAGTGCTGTTGATCTTTGCCTTGATAGCTGGTTTTTATCTTGGAAAGACCCGCCAAAAAACAACTTTCACTGGTCAGGAGTGCTGCACGTCCATGATCCGGATGGCGATCACGAATGGCATTGGCAAGTACTATATCCGGTCTGTATTGGCGAATCTTTCGAATAATGGCCATTTTGGATTCATCATCATTTACAAAAAAACCATCCCTCAATCCAAGGTTGTCTCTTATTTCTATACCGGCATAGGCCCGCGCTGCTTCTGCTTCCCGGAGTCTTAATTCCGCGGTCCCTCTTGTGCCGAGTTCACCTTTAGTAAGATCAAGAATACCTGCCTTATACCCTATGTCCACGTGCTTAAGTAATGTCGCTCCGCAGCTCAGTTCCACATCATCCGGATGCACGCCAATTGCCAATATATCCAGTTTTATATCTACCATCTTATTAAGGCACTTCCCCATGTAAATCCACTTCCAAATGCAGCAAGGCACACAAGATCACCTTCATTCACCTTACCCTCTTCCCAGGCTTCTGTCAAAGCTATAGGAATAGAGGCCGCTGTCGTGTTACCATATTTCTGTATGTTGTTATAGACTTGGTCATCACGCAAGCCAAAGCTTTTTTGTACAAACTGACTGATTCGTAGGTTGGCCTGGTGAGGCACAAGCAGAGAAATCTCATCTCCTGACAATCCCGTCTTTGCAAGGGCTTCTTTGATTACTCTGGCGAAACGGACCACTGCATTCTTGAAAACAAGCTGGCCGTTCATATTCGGAAATATCATACCCTCATCCATCATTTTTTGAGTGACAAAGAGTCCTCCCGGCGTATCTTCACCTGGAAAACCATATTTTTCTGTATCACCGAAATACCCTCCATGGGCTCCGGGACTTATAAAAGCCAATTCCTCTGCATGCGTACCGTCAGAATGTAAATGCGTTGTCAGAATACCTTTAGAATCATCTTCTTCGGGCTGTATGACAGCTGCTCCAGCCCCATCACCAAATATTACAGTCACGTTTCGACCCCTGGTGGTATAATCCAATCCCATCGAATGCTTTTCAGAGCCTACGAGAAGAATGTTTTTATACATACCTGACTTTATAAACTGATCTGCTACTGATAAACCGTATACGAATCCAGAACACTGATTACGAATATCCAGGGCACCAATCTCTGTTTTTGTTATTCCCAACTCACGCTGCAACAAAACACCACACCCCGGAAAATAATAATCCGGGCTTAAAGTAGCGAAGATGATGAAATCGATATCTTCCTTGCTTATTCCCGCTCGCTCAATGGCAATCTCAGAGGCGAACTTAGCCATAGATGTTGTCGATTCACTATGCTTAGAGGCATACCTTCTTTCTTGTATCCCTGTCCGTTCCTGAATCCATTCATCCGAGGTATCCATATATTGTGTTAAATCGTTGTTTGTAACAACATTCTCTGGAACATAATAACCAAGACCCGCAATTTTGGAATTCATCTCTTTCAGATTAAATTATAAATAGTATCAAGCAATTTTTTTGATAAAATTTGCAGCACAATTTAAGATTTGAAATATTAAAGCCTAAATTTCACATTCGTTTTTTAATCAAGATGGGAGCATAATCCGCTATTGAAGCAGATATACATAAAATGTACACACTCAAACAAGAACTGCAGCAACTTGCCTATAAATTTCTTGACCCTTTTGTCAAGCTGCTCATCAAGATAGGTGTAACACCAAACATGGTCACAATGTTTGGTTTTATCCTGACCTTTGCATCCACAGTTGTTTTAATATATGGAGCTGAGATAGGAGACCGTGATAATCATAAATTCATTGGTTATGCAGGCATCATTATCTTGCTTGCCGGAGCTATGGATATGGTTGATGGCAGACTAGCCAGAATTAATAACCAAGCCAGACCTTTTGGAGCTTTGTTTGATTCAGTCATTGACCGGTACAGCGAATTGGTTATGTTTTTCGGGTTCTGCTACTATACCGTTACGCAAAACTATCTGTTGACTTCCATCTTCTGCTTTATTTCTATGATTGGTTCTATCATGGTCAGCTATACGAGGGCCCGTGCTGAAGGGCTTGGCATAAACGCCAGTGTTGGACTGATGCAGCGGCCTGAACGGATTGTGCTGGTAGCATTTGCAAGCATAGCCACCAGTATTGTATCAGGGATTATAGGGGGTGGTTATCGACTGGAAGTGCCTTGGCTTCCACAGCCTCTTTTTGAAACCATATCTATTTTCAGTTGGGCTATATTTTTCTTGGCTGTTTCGGCCAATATGACAGCTTTGCGCAGGCTTTTCTATGCAAAAAATGTCATGACTTAATGAAACCGAAGGCCTGACCCACAATTTTGGTCACTGAATTCACCCTAATTTAAAACGATTATCATCCAGACTTGGATAACAGTTTTTTATATTTGGTTTTCAATTGCCCCGACCAGAATTATTATGCTGACAGAATTCGACAGATCACAGTTTGCCATTCACGGAGAGGTGGGATTACCTGAATATTACCCTACTCCAAAGAATATTGACAAACTGCTCTTCTACATTCAGCGAAACCTGAACATGAATACTGTTGTTTATACCCTGAATGACAATAGGGATGGTTTTGTTGACGAATCCTATCCCATGCAGGTGTTTTGGATAAAATACACAGATGGAGGCATCAAGCAACAACTGAATACCATTCAGAAAAGGGCATTCGGTTACAGCTCCAAAAAAATCAATAATGACACTTTCGAGTTCAGAATGGAGTCCTATCTAAAAATGCGCTTTTTTATTGCACACATGGAAGATGAGAGTTACAGTATAATTACAAAGATAAATGGCCAGGATGCGAGATTGCACAATATCTATGTGTTTGCCAATGAATTTGGCATCTTTCCAAAAGTCGAATATATAGAGCTGTTTGGCTACAATCTATCGAATGATTTTCCTAGTTATCAAAAAATTCTGATCTGATAGATCATGGCTTCATTCGTAGATTTTGAACGATTTTCCAAATCATGGCTTGTAGCGTTTGCTGTAATCACCGTGGTCTATTGGATATGGTTTGGCCTTCTGGTAGGCTTTCAGACTTCAGATCTGAACTTATACCTGCTGATACTTTTCTTGTTCTTCTTCAATAAAAGCAGCCGGCAAATCTTTGTCCTCTTCAGTCCATTTTTTATATATCTTATTTTCTACAGCTCCTTACGGGCATTAGGAAGAATTAATCCATTAAATATTCATATTGAGGACCTTTACAAACTCGAAGTCCAGCTTTTTGGAATCAATCATGAAGGAACAAGGATCAGTGTCAATGAATATTTTATGGAACATGCACATGCCTTGCTGGATTTATTTGCGGGATCTTTTTACATCACCTGGGTGCCCTTTCCCATATTCTTTGCCTTTATAGTCTTCTTTTCAAAAAAGCCTAAGATTGCTTTTGATTTCTGGATCGCCTTCTTCATTGCTAATATTTTTGGCTTTTTGGGTTACATCATTTATCCTGCAGCCCCACCCTGGTATTATTTTGAATATGGCAATGAATTGATCAATACGGTTCCGTGCAACGCAGCCGGTCTCGCGAGGTTTGATGATATGCTCGGAATAAATATGTACAGGGCCATGTACTCGCAAGGAACAAATACCTTTGGAGCCATACCCTCCATGCATGCCGCTTTCCCTTTACTCCTCGTATATTATTCATTGAAATTCAAAAACCACTGGCTAACAGCACTTTTCACTCTGAGCCTTATCGGAATATGGTTCGGAGCCGTGTATTCAGCCCATCATTATGTAATAGATATGATTTTGGGAATTGTTTGCGGGATTCTGGGTTTAATTATCACAGAATTACTGGTAAATCGTAAATTTGTACCTAATTGGTACAAGAGTGCCCTTAATTTTATTAGATAGAATTAAATAGATAGCCATGCTTAAAAGCAAAATGGAGGCTTACGATATCCCTCAGAAGGTTCAGCAAATGGGCTTATACCCATACTTCAGGACCATAGAATCAGAGCAGGATACCGTTGTCAAGATTAATGGACAAGATGTCCTTATGTTTGGGTCTAACTCATACCTGGGCCTGACCAATCACCCTAAGTTGAAGGAGGCATCCAAACAAGCAATCGATAAATATGGGTCTGGATGTGCCGGTTCGCGCTTTTTAAATGGTACCCTGGACATACACCTTAAATTGGAGGAGGAATTAGCTGATTTTGTTGGAAAGGATGCCGCCCTCGTATTCAGCACCGGATTCCAGGTTAATCTTGGTGTAATTTCCTCTCTGCCGGGAAGACATGATTATATTATTATCGATGATCTCGACCATGCATGTATCATAGATGGTTCCAGACTTTCTTTTGCTAAAGTTCTGAAATATCGACACAACGATATGGAGTCCCTCGAAAAGGTGCTTTCAAAATGTGAAGCGGACAAGATCAAACTGATAGCCGTAGATGGTGTATTCAGTATGGAGGGTGATTTGGCGAATTTGCCTGAAATCGTACGCTTGTCTAAAAAGTACAATGCCAATATATTTCTTGACGATGCCCATGGTTTGGGTGTTATGGGGCAGAATGGACGAGGTACATGTGATCATTTCGGTTTAACGGATGATGTTGACCTCATTATGGGTACTTTCAGTAAATCACTGGCATCGATTGGTGGTTTCGTGGCTTCAGATCACGATACAATCAATTACCTGAAACACAATGCGAGATCATTAATTTTCAGCGCCAGTATAGCGCCTGCCAACGCTGCCAGTGTTCTTGCGGCTCTCGATATAATGCGTGAAGAACCAGAACGAATGGAAAGGCTTTGGGATAATACTGGTTTTGCGATGAAGCTTCTTAAAGACTATGGTTTTGATACAGGTCATACTGAAACGCCTATCATACCAATTATGATCAGGGATGATTTCAAAACCTTCAAATTGACCAAGATGCTTCTTGACCAGGGCGTTTTTGTAAATCCTGTTGTTTCTCCTGCTGTTCCGAGTACTTCATCGCTTATCAGATATTCATTGATGTCTACGCATACGAAAGATCAGATCCAGGAGTCGATCGACAAAATCTACACTATCGCAAAAACCATAGGCGTATTCGACGGTGCAGGTTCTCAAGAACTTAAGGTAAGATAATCACTGACCACCAGCCTGATATAAAGGCAGGAATCAAGTCAATAAATCATTCATTATGGCTCTCGAAATTCGTGAAGCAGCCAGCAAAGCTGAAATCAGACAATTTATAGATTTCGCTCATGAGCTGTATAAGGACGACCCCAATTATGTTCCTGAACTTTATATTGCTCAAAAGGAAATGTTTGACAAAGGCAAATATCCTTTTTATGAATATGGAGATGCCAAGTGTTTCCTGGCTTATGAAGGCCGTGAAATTGTGGGACGCATAGCTGCAATTAAAAACCACAGGTATAATGAATTTCACAATTCCAATGTCGGATTCTTTGGTTTTTTTGAATTCATTGAGTCAGAAGAAGTGGCCAGAGCCCTGCTGCAGGCAGCCCAGGACTGGCTAAGTGGTGAAAATTATGACTACCTCATGGGGCCCACAAATTTTACAACCAATGAAACAGCAGGTTTTCTTGTTGAAGGATTTGAAGAGCCTCCAAAAATCATGATGACCTACAATGCTCCATTTTATAACAGGATTTTAAAAAGTATCGGGTTGGAAAAAGAAATGGATCTCTATGCGTACATGATCTATTCTTTTGAAGCATCAGATAAGTCCATCAAGATGTCACAGCTTATTGAAGAGAGGCTTAAAAGGTCTGGCGTCAGCATCCGAAAAATATCCCTTAAAAACTTTAAAGAAGAAGTAGCCCACATAAAAAAAGTATATAATGCAGCATGGGAAGATAACTGGGGCTTTGTTCCTTTCACCGAAAAGGAATTTGAACACCTGGCGGATGGCCTCAAGATGCTTGCAGATGAGGATTTCGCTTACATTGCCGAACAAGATGGCGAACCCATCGGCTTCTCTATATCGCTGCCAAACATCAATGAAATCACTATTAACTTCAAAAAAGGAAGACTGTTTCCCTTTAATATTTTCAAATTGCTTTTGGGAAAGAAAAAGGCAAAAAGCGTTCGAGTCCTGGCCACTGGAATTTTGAAAGAATATCGTAAAAAAGGTATTGAGGCCATATTCTTTGCACGAAATATTTTGGAGGCAAGAAAAAGGAATTTGATTGGTGGTGAAGCATCATGGATTCTCGAAAGCAATCAGGACATGGTGACCTCTGCTGAAAAACTTAACGGAATTAAATACAAGACCTACCGCATCTACAAATACCCCTTGCCAAAATCGAATGAGCAATAAGATACTAATAACGGGCAGCAATGGCTTTGTAGGCAGCTTCCTTGTCGAAGAGGCTATAGCAAGAGGCTTTAATGTCTTTGCCGGAGTCAGGAAAAGCAGTAATATCTCCCACCTCATAGATCCAAGGATTAATTTTTTGCATTACGACTTCGATAATGAAGATAAGCTGCGTGCTCAGCTGAGATCACATAATTTTCAGTACATCATCCATTCTGCAGGAATCACAAGCAGTCTGGACAGGGATATGTATTTCAAGATTAATGCAGCTTACGTAAGGAAATTCTGTCGCATTCTACTTGAAGAAGAGGTGGTTCCGAGTAAATTTGTCCTTATCAGCAGTCTCGCCTCATACGGAGCAGCCGACTTTCAATTCAAACAAGTACTCGACAGCGATGCTGTCCCCCATCCTACCACCTGGTATGGTGAATCAAAATTACAGGCCGAGCAATTCGTAGAATCCTATACACAGATACCCAGTCTTATATTCAGACCAACAGCTGTGTACGGGCCAAGGGATATGGATATGTTGGAGGTCTATAAAGCCATAAATAGAGGCCTCGAAGTTACTATAGGCATGTACGAACAACTGCAAAGCTTTATTTATGTAAAAGACCTGGCCAGAGTCATCATGGATGGCGTGGAAAGCCATCTTGTCAATCGTTCCTACTTCGTATCAGATGGCAATGTATATCCTGCAAGTCAGCTGAATAACATCGTCAAAGAGTTGCTCGATGTTAAAACAATAAAACTAAAGATTCCAATAGCTCTAATGAAGGGCATAGCTGCAATAAGTGAGTTTTCCGGTCGTTTAAGGGGGCAAAGCCCAATTCTCAATAGAAACAAAGTAAAGGAGTATTTTGTAAGGTCTTTTGCCGTAGATACGCAAGACTTAAAAAAAGATTTTAACTTCGCAGCCCAATACGACCTCAAGAGAGGTATGGAAGAAACGATAAATTGGTATAAACAACATAAATTACTTTAAACAAATGGCAAAAAAACAGACAAATAACACTGTAACGGTAGAGCCTGCAAAGGGAAAACTCGGAATATTGCTGCCTGGTATGGGCGCTGTTGCAACGACCTTTATAGCAGGGGTTCTTGCAGTAAATAAAGGTCTGGCTCAACCAATCGGATCTCTTTCTCAAATGGGACGGTTGAGATTAGGAAAACGAACAGGAAAAGTAAATAAACCGCTTATCAATGAAGTTGTAGAGCTTCAGGATTTGAAAAAAGTAGCTTTTGGTGGCTGGGATATTTTTAAAGATAATATGTATGAGGCTGCTGTCCACGCCGGTGTTCTGGATATCAACCTACTGAATAAATTGAAAGCGCCTCTTTCAAAGATCAAGCCGATGAAAGCTGTTTTTGACAAGAATTATGTCAAGAAACTTAACGGCACGCATGTTAAAAAGTCAAAAACAAAAATGGCTTTGGCTAAAGCAGTGATGAACGATATCAAAAAATTTAAGGCCGATAACAAATGTGACAGGCTTGTGATGGTTTGGTGTGGTTCTACTGAAATCTATATCGAAGAATCTAGAGTTCATAAATCGTTAGCTGCCTTCGAGAAAGGACTTCAAAACAACTCAAAGGATATTGCACCGAGCATGATTTACGCTTATGCTGCTATTAAGATGGGTATTCCATATGCGAACGGTGCCCCTAACCTGAGCTGCGATATCCCTGCATTAGTAGAATTGGCTAAAATGACAAATACGCCGATTGCAGGAAAGGACTTCAAAACTGGTCAAACACTGATGAAAACCATTTTGGCTCCTGGCTTGAAAGCGCGGGCACTGGCTATTGATGGATGGTTCTCAACTAATATCCTGGGCAATAGGGATGGTGAAGTGCTTGACGATCCTGACAACTTCAAAACAAAAGAAGTATCCAAACTGGGTGTACTGGAACAAATTCTTGAACCAGAATTGTATCCTGAATTATACAAGGACTTCTACCACAAGGTTAGAATAAATTATTACCCGCCAAGAGGTGACAACAAAGAAGGATGGGATAATATTGACATATCCGGTTGGCTCAACTACCCAATGCAAATAAAGATTGATTTCCTTTGCAGGGATTCTATCCTGGCAGCGCCCATTGTTCTGGATCTGGCCATATTCCTTGATCTTGCAAAAAGATCATCCATGAACGGCATCCAAGAATGGTTGTCATTCTACCTTAAATCGCCACAGGCACCTCAGGGAAGAATGCCTATACACGATATATTCAAACAACTGCATAAACTTGAAAACACGCTCCGTTACCTTGGAGGTCATGATTTGATTCATCACCTTGGTCTGGATTATGAATAAAATCTTTCACAAAACAGTAAGCACTGTTTTTGGATTAGGAATGGCTCCTTTTGCACCTGGTACTTTTGGTGCGCTGGGAGCCGTTCTTTTTTTATACATCCTTAAACTTACAGATACACACCTGGGTATAACTGTTTACAGTGCCTTAATTGTAGCATTGACTTTATTGGGAACCTGGTCTACATCGCATGTCATCAAAGAATGGGGTGATGACCCTTCCAGGGTAGTTGTCGATGAATTTGTAGGTCTTCTCATAGCTATTTACTTGCTCCCGCTTAGCCATATGAATATTTGGGGAGCTTTTATACTATTTCGATTCTTTGATATTCTCAAACCACTCGGAATACGTTACCTGGATACCCGCATTAAAGGTGCCTGGGGTGTCATGCTCGATGATGCTCTTGCCGGTATCTACAGCTTTCTGGTTTTGTATGCTATCCATACTTTCTTTTAAATCCAAGCCTTATCAGCCATAAAGTCCCATTTATCATCTCTTTTTTAAGGTCGCAAATAACGGCTATCACAGCGACAGCCGTTGATATGCTCAGCTTGTTTGTATTGACTGAATATGTGGGTATTTACTATGTGTATTCAGCCGGAATTGCAAGCGCACTTGGTGCCATAACAAGCTTTCTTGCACTCAGATATTGGGCATTCAAACGCACAGAGAAAAAAATCATAGGGCAAGCCTTCAAATACGTCATGGTAAGCGGACTTGTTCTCCTTTTGAATATGGGCGGGATCTACATTCTTACAGATATAGCTGGATTCCAGTACATGATATCAAAGATTATCATTGCCAGTTTTATTGGAATCTTTATAAGTTTTCCCCTGTTCAGATATTGGGTATATCGCTGATCATCAGAATGGCAAGTTATTGAGATCAACATTGCCTCCTGAAAGTATAATCCCTATGCGGTGAGACTTAAATTTCTCCTTTGCGCGAAGTACCGCCGCCAATGGTACGGCACACGAGGGTTCGATAATTATTTTCATGCGTTCCCATATCAAACGCATAGCTGAAATTATCTCTTCCTCCTCTACCCTGATAATGTCGCCAACATGGCTTTTTATAATTGGAAAATTGACATCACCCAAATGTGTCCTCAAACCATCAGCAATAGTGTTTGCAGAGCTGTTGTATTCAATTTTTCCAGACTTCAGCGACCTGTAAGCATCGTCGGCCTCCATAGGTTCAGCACCAACAATACGGCAGTCCGGCAGTAGCTCATTCGCAGCCAGGACTGTACCGGCCAACAATCCACCACCACCAACAGGTGTCAGAATAAAATCGAGTGGAGAATTATCCTGTATTAATTCATATGCAGCTGTTCCCTGCCCATGTATGACTTCTATATGATTGGAGGGATGTAAAAGCCATGCGCCTGTTTCTTGCTGGATTCGCGAGGCTTCGGCTTCGCGTGCCTCTATCGTGGATTCGCACAGCGTTATTTGACCACCATAGGACGCCACTGCATTTTTCTTCACCTGGGGTGCATTTTCAGGCATAACTATATAAGCTGGGATACCCAGTAATTGTGCAGACAGGGCTACTGCCTGTGCCATATTGCCTGAAGAATGTGTAAGTATGCCTTTGGATCTCTGGGACTCGGAAAGTGACAAAGCAGCATTGATGGCACCCCTCATTTTAAAGGCACCCATCCGTTGAAAATTCTCACATTTAAAATAAATGTCACATCCCGCCATTGTATTGATAAGTCTGGAACTCATCACGGGCGTTCTGTGAATATAATTCTTGATCCTGGCGTGCGCCTGTCCTATCGCAGATGAATTATTGCCAATCATTCTTTATTCCTCATGGTCAAAATAGAGCTTATAAAACTTGCGGCCATTGGCGTCTGTGCCGCGTTCAATCATGTTCCTGTTGCCGTGGACATAGATATGGAAATTCTTATCAAGCTTAATAACTGATCGAAATACCTTATTCTGCTTTTTAACGGCCGCCTGAGAAACTCTGAAATTATCATCACTTTCCCAGTTGCTTTCAGACTGGAACAACTTGAATTCTTCCTTGAAATCTGCCTGTTTCCCAAAAAGTGAGTCCAGGTAGGATTCTTCATCAAATTGCTTATTGCTATCAAAATAGTGTTTCGAATTACTCATCAGTTGAGCTTCATCCTGCTTCTCAATTCATACTTCGGCTTGAGTCGCTCATCGATAAATGAACGCGTAGCCTGGATATAGACTTTTGTATTATGATAATCATTGAGCTCCTTCTTGACGTCCAGAAAGAGTTGTTTCCAATACAAGGCTTCTTCCCTAGAGTTAATTTTATCTGCCACACACAGTTTAAAACCTTCCCCACGCTTCGTATTAAATATGATACAGGCCTTATCCATCTTCTTGGGATATATGCCTTTTTTCAAACGGAACTCAATCGCATCATTATTTCGATGTACATCGATAAAGCTTTCCTTCGATTCCGACTTAAGCACAACAAGAGCTGAAACGAGTTCGTCTTCAATCAATACATCCCGTATATGAGCCACTATGAGTTCTCCTTTCCTGATATTTGGATGCGTGGACTGGCTTTGAAGATGACGTGCTATTTCTTTGGATACATGATGACACATGGATGGGTCATCAAAGATTTGCCCGGCCAAGCTGTACATCCTGTTGGAATCCCCCTCAAAATGATCAAAGCTGTAAAATTCAGGCTCCTTGAAAGCACCAAAAAAGAACCTCAGGAATACATCCTGAAGCATTTCATCTTCAAGAATTACAGGTTCTTTGGTAATGAGAAATTCTGCTTCATGCTGAGCTCCTGGAACACTGTGCACAGACAAAGACCTCAGGCTTGCCTGGTGATAATTTATCATTAAGATTTTTTTTAAGCCGGAAAGTGATTTCCTGGTTGAATCAAAAGATTCAATTACTCATCCTCATCGAAGAATACAACTTTCTCAAGCATAGGAAGCTCGATAAGTTCTCTTTCTTCTTTTGAAATACTCATCATTCCCAGGAATCCACCAGAAGATTTCGCAACATGTTTGGCAAAGGACTTATAGGATTTATACAATTCCCCCGCAAGATCATCATTCCAAGAACTGAGGATCGGATTGACAGTTTTAATATTCTCTGTCAAAATACGCGCACGCTCTTTATTATCCTTGGGAAGGGTGTCAAGAAGCGTTTCAAGCTCTTCCTGAAAGTCTTTACCCACTTCCTGATAAAAATGCATCAAATCGTTTGGAAGACTATAACTTCTTATATCAGCTAACTTCTCCGCCCAAGCTGTTTCTTCTTTTTCTATTTTACCGTCAGCACCGGCTAGGAGTAGAGTAATCCAGCTAATTGCTTTTTTTAGCGTTTCGAATTGCTCCTGGGTTAAATCTTCGAATCCCTGAACCATTGTTTAATTTCACTTTTTTTTGATGAACTAAATTATTCTGCAAAGATACTCTAAAAATTGAGTCTAAGACCCATTGAAGGGATGATTGGCAATTGATCTACCCTCTCAAATCGAACCCTGTCAAAATAAAAGATATTATCCCTGTCATAGCTGTTTGAAACACTGGCGACCATCTCAAGATTTGCATAAGTTGAAAAAGTAATGGTCTTTTGCAAAGATAGGTCAAGACGATGATAATATGGTAGTCTGCCACCATTCCTTACATCGGAATATATGATTCCTACATCGTCAGGATTAGCCGTCAAATAATCAGAACCCGGCCCTTCCCTGAGATCCAGCTGATTATAAAATGCCTGCGTTTTGGTAAAAGGAAATCCTGATCCAAAATTCCAACGGGCACTTGCCTGCCAGCTGTTGTCCCGACCAAAGCTTTTACTTGTCAGGAAATTGACATTATGCCTTCTGTCAAATATGGTTGGATATTCCTGCTCCCCATCAAAGCGATTCACAAATCCATAGGTATAGGTCGCCCACAGATACCATCCCTGGAATTCATATTTTGCAGAAACATCAACACCATAAGCCTCGCCTTCTTCCGTCGTATAATCGGATTGCCTGAGACTTGTTTTATTCCTGTTGACAACAATCAATTGAGGGAAGTCCTTTATGTACCCCTCTATGTTTACTTTCAGATTAGGACCAAGGTCTTGTTCTATCCCCAGGACTGCATGTCTCGACTTTTGAAGTTTGGAAGTAACCCTGTCTCCATTTATATCATCAAACTGGCTTTCAGGCCCCGACAAAAATCCGTTGAACAGATTGACTACATCCCTCTCATTGGAAGTACTGATCAGGTTTTGAGTATAAATTCCAGCTGCCGCTTTCAGGCGGGTTTTTTCACTTATATTCCATTTCAAACCAAATCTAGGCTCAAGAGAAAATTCACCCAATGAAGCATAGTATTGAAAACGGATACCTGGCTCAATAACAAGCTTTTCAGATGTTTTCCTGAGCTTCATAAAACCTGACATTTCTGTCGTATTCTGAAATTGATTAAGTCGCAAGCCAAAAGGATTGGTAAAGTCAAATTCAGTTCGAATACTCTTTATATCGAGGCCATACTTGAGTACATAAGCGTTGGAGAAATAATTGAAATTAAGGCCTAGCACATACTCCTTAATAAGACTGCGTCTCGGGCTTTCGTCCGCTTCCTGTATGGATGTTTCATACTGAGTAAATCCAACAAGGCCATTGAGTGTGATAGGACTCGTAGATGGCAGCAGGTCAAAATTAAATCCACCCCCACTGTTGCTCCAGTCAATGTCAGCCACAAGTGGGTTGGCATAACTGTCGTCAAAGTTGAAGGCAAATACATTAAACTTGCTACCATTCTCTGTTACGAATGATAATTTTCCGTAGCTGTCGTTAAACTTAAAAGGCAATCCGATACTGTCGTTGACGCTGGCGTAGGGATATAAATCAGGTGATGTCCTGTCAATAATGGATCGCTTGCTTGTCAAAGTAAAAGAAACGCTACCGCCATCATTTTTAAGTTTTGCTATCGGCCCTTCAAAAAGCGCTTTAACCATAAAGGGACTTGCCGACAATTGCCCTCCCAGGTGCTTCTTATTACCCTCTCTCGTTTTGATATCAACGATGGCCGAAATTCTTCCACCATGCTCTGCATTAAACGCTCCTGTGAGAACGTCTACATTTCGAATTAACTCTGTTTCAAATGTCGAATAGAAGCCTATAGAGTGGAATGGATTATAAATGGTCAAGCCATCCAGAAGAATTTTATTTTGTACCGGGCTTCCTCCCCTGACATACAGTTGACCACCCTGGTCTCCTGTAGATATTATACCAGGAAGAACCTGCAGATACTGAAGTATATCGGCATCACCACCGGTAGAAGGCAGGGCCTTAATCTGTCGCTGACTGACATTGAGCTGTGAGATTCTTACCTCTGACTTTGCCTGCTCGCGTTCTGCTGAAATACTGACTGTTCCGATATTAACACCACCCTGTTCGAGGTTAACGGTATAATAATTAATCCTATAGGCATCGAAGACGACAGGAAATTCTTGTTCCTCATAACCTATATAACTGATTTTCAAAGTATAATTGCCGGGACTAGGACCGGCAATTGTAAATAAGCCATTATCATCAGTAGTTGTCCCTATGGTTTCTTCTACAAGAATAACATTGGCAAATATGACGGGTTCTCCTGATTTAGCATCGTAAACATGTCCTCGTATGGAAGCTTCCTGCGCTATCGCCAAGGCCGGAAGCAGTATAACAAGAATACTGTAAATATATCTTTTGAATGATCTCATAGTGGTCAACTCAGAATTTGATAGTATTTTAACCCGAGCTGAGCTCGGGTTAAAATATCAGCCAAATGTAATTATAATAGCTAAGAGCGCGGCTATTTTTTAAACTCCATCAAGACATTTGGAAAAACATTGCTCATGAAACTAAATAAGCGAAAAACTCTGGGAATTTTAGCTATCGCTGTATTCATCATCATACAGCTCTTCGGCATTGATGAAACCTTGCCTCCGGTTGTAGAAACTGAGAATTTTTATAACGACAAATCGGTTCCAGAAGATGTCAGGATACTGCTCAGAAATGCCTGCCGTGACTGCCATTCAAATGAAACTGAATATCCGTGGTACATTAATATACAGCCTCTGGGATGGTGGTTGAAAGGACACATTGAAAACGGAAGGGAGCAACTCAATTTTTCGAAATGGAACAGTTATGATGACAAGCGTAAAGCAAGAAAAGTAGATGAGTGCATAGAGGTCATGGAGCGGCGCCGAATGCCCTACAAGTCCTATACCTGGATACATAAAAAAGCCCAACTCAGCGACGATGATTATGAGCGCTTGATAGCCTACTTCGAATCCGTAAAATAGTTGGTTTTCCAGTCGGACTTTATAGCATCTCTTTCTGCGAGGAATGGGAATTTCGTCCTGAATTCTTTGAGTTTTTCTATTTCCAGGCGGCAGGTAAATAACTGCTCATTTCGTTTTTCTTCTGAGATGAGAGAACCGTCGTATGCATAAAGGTAGCTGTGGCCACCGTAAGCATTGCGCCAGGCATCCTGCCCGTAACAGTTGCATCCCAATACATAGGATTGATTTTCGATAGCTCTCGCCTTCAAGAGGCTTTGCCATGCATCTATCCGGGCATCCGGCCAGTTGGCTGAGTAGATCAAAACATCGTAATCTTCATAATTACGCGCCCATACCGGAAAACGCAGGTCATAACAGATATTTAAACAAAATCGCCAGCCTTTATAACTCACTACAAGCTTGGAATCTCCTGCAGTGAAACTCCTGTCTTCACCGGAAAACGCAAAAAGATGCCTTTTATCATAATGAGCCAACACCGACCCTTCAGCTACAAAATAGAGTCTGTTATATATTTTATCGTCCTCCTTGACGATAACAGATCCGACAATAGCCTTGGCATACTTTAGACTCCACTCCTTCATAAGTCTTAAAGCTTCATTTGCATGGCTATGATATAAGTCGGCTTTCATCGTAAATCCGGTATTCCACATTTCGGGCAGCACGATAAGGTCTGCGGAACCGGATTGGCCGATCAAATGATTGAAATGCTCAAGGTTAAACTTAGGCTTATGCCATTCTATTTTTGCCTGTAATAACTGGACGGTAATATCTGAAATCTCCTTCATGGTTAAAAATCGGTAAAATATCGCTTGGCATTCCTGTGAAAATTAGATGGCATTGTTCGCCCATCTATATAATTGGAGGGTTGTTCATTATAGGCATCACTATACAAATCAAGTTCCCACCTTGGATTATTGCGTTCTCCGCGGCAGGTCGAATGCAGTAAAACAAAATCATTATGAGCAAGGCTTGGATTATAGAAAAGAAATTTCACATTGGTTTGCTGCGTCTCTTCCAGGTAGTTATAAATCCATATTTCGTAGGGTGGTGCCGTTGGCTCATCCTCTTCAAAAACGATATCATCGGGCTTACCATATTTAAGAAAATAATACCCTCTGTGTGACTCAAAGCCAAAGCCTACATTGGTGGCATAGCTGTTATCTACGGCTCTGGCCACATCCATATACTCCTCATAGACCTGCTGCATTTTTTCCAGTGAGAATCCTGACCAGAAGTTGTACAGGAAATACCTCTTAGGTTTCAATTCATCACTCGCTACTATATAGTTCAGAATTTCGGTCATATTATTCCCTACCCTTGGGAATATAGCCTTTAGACTGTAATTGAGTTCGTCGCGGGTCATGAATTGGAAGAATGAGCTTTCAAAACTGACATCTGTCCCCATGCTGTTCCGGTAATCCGTAAGGGGATTATAAACCGAAAAACTTCTACTGGCACTGCAGATGACCTCCCTGCTTTTCTTATTCAATTCAAGGTGGAGAATGTAATTGCCACTTGCAAAATCAGCCATAGGAAAATCTATAAGTAGAAATTGGGTACTGTCAGAATGGATTTTTTTGTACCCGGTTCTCGAATACTTGTCCAGGCCAGTGGCTTTCTTATTCTCTATAAAATATTTGATCAGCATGACATCATCATAGTCTTCTGCCAGACCATACAATTCTGTATAAAATATCAAATTCCCTGTCTCTGGGTCTACAAGGTCAAATTCAAGCGGCTCATAACTGAAGCTGCTTTTAGTGAAGGGTAGATCAGAGCTCTCAGATTTAACATTTGAAAGCAGCAGAATATCAGAAAACCTAAGGCAGGTTTCTTCTCCGGCCACTGTGATTCTCTTAGAAATTGTAAGGGTATCACTTATGTTATTGAGGTCTAGGTATTGCAATTCCAACTCATAATTGCCTTGACTGACGCCAAAGCGCTTCATATCCCAAAAATCCATGGGTCCAGAGTCTTCCGGACTGTTGATATGGTATTTTTCGGCCAATATAGGATTGCCATCCTGTTTGATGATACAAAGCAGCTCTATTCGGGCAAAGAGTTTGTCCGGTGTATCAGGCAGGCCCGCCCATTGAATTTCTGACAATTTAAATTTGCTGTAGATTTCAAGATAGTAGGAATGATCTGTTCTGAATACAGCTGTTGTCAGGCTGACTTCGAAAGCAAACACTGGACCGAGTCCAAAAAGCAATGCCAGAGTAAAGAATGTTTTCCTAATCATTTTCCTCCATTTTCTTAACTGCGATAAACTTGAAGTCAAAGTTTTTAATCTCGGTTTTAAAAATCAAGGTATCTGGAGCCTTCCTGGAGACTCGAAACACACTTTTAGCCTTGTCCAGCAAAACAATCTTTTCCCCATCATAGCTGTAAGGGTAAGAACTTGTATCGGGAAGGAAATTGGTCGAAAAAAGGCTGTCACGAATGTAAAACTCTGATTTTTCAAGAGATAAGGCGGGCCTGTTATTTCTGGATGCTTCCATGACTACCCAGGTGGCTTCAAGATTTTCAGCCATCACATGACCCAATCCACTGCTGTCATTCCTGCATGAAAACAGACCTAGCCAAACTAAAAACAATATGATAAAGCTTCTCATCATTTACTGCACTTTACATCTACAAACAAAAATAGAAAGCTTTGTTTATAATTAAATTTACACTTCCATCTAATCAATATCATTCATATAAACAGGAAAATGAAAAAAACAGTATTTATCACCGGCGTCTCTACAGGTATTGGAAGAGCATTTCTGGAAAAACTGGTCATGGAAGGATATCATGTTATCGGCACCGTGCGAAAGGAAGCGGATAAGCTTGAATTAGAAAGACAATTCGGCGAAAAGGCCAGGATCCTGATCTGCGATATTACCGACAATGCTCAATTTGATCAGGCTGTTGAACAGATGGCCCAATACATGGAAGGAGAACCTCTGTATGCTCTGATAAATAATGCGGGAATTGCCGTTCCGGGCCCCATGCATCTTATCACAGATGCAGAATTTGAAAAACAAATGGATGTTAATCTGATGGCAACGCGACGCGTCACAAATCTATTGATTCCATCCCTCAGGCAATGGGGTTCGATAAAACCAAAAATCATATTCATCAGTTCAATATCTGGTGTATTTGCAGCTCCATTCAATGGCGCCTATTGTGTGTCAAAACACGCTCTTGAATGCCTGGTAGATATTTACAGGCGGGAACTAAGATACCTTGGCATAGATGTCATCAGCATACAACCAGGACCTTTAAAAACAGAAATATGGCGAAAAGCGAAAGGCTCATTCGATCGTTTCAAAGTAGGTGCCTTTGCCAGTATTGCTGAAAAGGCTGATAAAATGATTCAGCACACAGAAAAGACTGCTCTTGATCTGAAAGTAATGACTGATCTGATCATCAAAATCCTAGGTGCACCAAAAAAGAAGAACAGGTATATGGTACACCGCAATGCCTTATTATTAAAACTGATGGTAAATGTCTTACCCTCAAGCTTGCTGGACAAAATTATTTGGAGTAACCTGGATAAAAAAGATGCGAAAAGCTACAGACCTGTCTAGGACTATCGGCGCTGCTTTTCTTTTATTTTAGCTTTCTTACCGACTAGATTTCGTAGGTAGTAAAGTTTAGCTCTTCTGACCTTACCTTTCTTCAACACTTCTATGCTGTCGATGATAGGTGAAGCAAAAGGGAATATCCTTTCTACCCCAACACCATTGGAAATTTTCCTTACGGTAAAAGTCTTTGTAGAACCCTCGCCATTTATTTGAATAACATTACCCTTGAAAGTTTGGATCCTTTCTTTGGCGCCTTCAATGATTTTGTAACTAACAGCAATATTGTCCCCGGGAGAGAATGACGGGTATTCCTTTTTTTCAGTCAGTTGATCGTGTACATAGTTTATCAAATCCATGGCTGTAATCTTTTTTCAAAATTAGTCCGCAAAGATAATCCAATTAGCTTTTATATGCACAAATATTTTCAAGTTTTTTAAAAATACCCGCTTTATTAATAACATGTTGAATTTCAAGACTTTAGTCATGTATACATGCTAGCGCAGAAGTGTAAGATGGCCTTCCAGAACCTTGCGCTCCCCTCGAGGATCCCTGTAACTTACTTTATAGACATAAACGCCCTGAGGTGATGCCTGTCCGGTATTATTGAGTAAACCATTCCATCCTATGTTCGGATCCGATGATTCAAAAACCAGTTGCCCCCATCGGTTAAATATATTCATTGAGTAATCTGAAATAGCCTGTATATAGCCCTTACCCTTAAAATCATCATTATCGCCATCATTATTTGGTGTAAAGGCATTCGGCATAAACAATGTAGTCAAAGGACGGATTTCTACAATTTTACTGATGGTGTCCGGACAATTTGTAACGGGGTGAAATACCGTCAGCACAACCTCATAGAAACCGGTATCCGGAAAAGCAAAATTGGGATTCCTGTTGAATGAATTACTTAAGCCGTCAAAGTCCCATTGCCATGCACCGGCATTTTGAGAAAGATCTGTA
This sequence comes from Chitinophagia bacterium, assembly GCA_009923745.1. Taxonomy (GTDB): domain Bacteria; phylum Bacteroidota; class Bacteroidia; order Chitinophagales; family Saprospiraceae; genus RFSX01. The sequence goes on along the minus strand of RFSX01000005.1, from coordinate 5,788 downwards.
AAGGAAACAGTTTCGGTAAAATTATTCGGCTCTTCTGGGCTGAAACTGAAATCAGCGGTGGGCCCTTCAAGGATTCGTATCCAGGAATCAAACGATCGGCTTGTGGTACAGCCTACCGGTGAAGTGATATCAACAGACACAGAATAGACACCGGGTTCATCATAATTATGCATAGGACTCACTGCATCCCCAAAATTGCCATCCCCGAAGTCCCAAAAAATATCATAGGTAGAATCTACGGGTGTAGACAGATTGTTAAAAAATATCTCGGCGGGAGAACAGCCAACAAAACTTGTGGGCTCAATGATGATGACTTGCGGAACAGGGAAATAGTCAACTGTTTTCTCAATCACATCGACACACTCGTTATTGTCTTCCACCCTCAGCCTTACCATATTATTACCGGGGGATTCAAATTCATAGGCTGGATTCTGGAAACCGGAATCTGACTCCGAATTAAAATCCCATTCCCAGCTTTCGATCCTATCCGCACCGGTGACGGATAGGTCGGTAAACAAGACAGGACCCGCTACACAGGTATCATACTTAAATTCAAAGTCAGCTTCGATGGATGGATATATATTCACAAAGAAGCAAGCTGTATCAGAACACTCTGTACCTTCATTCAGGATCATAACTCCCTGATACTGCCCTACTCCAGGGAATGTAATTGACAAGTCTCTTACTTCAGGACCACCATTAACATCATCCAATACCGTACCGTCAGGAGTAAAAAAGGTCCAGTGGTATGCAAAGATATTGGACGGTATACGACTGTCATTTTCTATGAATATGGTGTTCTCTCCACAGGAGTTGATTTCAAAGGTCTGACAATCATCATTCGTAGTATTATCATTGATGACTTCGTAATCAAAAGATGCAACCACCTGGGGTGTACATTCCACAACATTGAACTGAAAATCTCTCCGTATACGGCTCATAAATATATTGTTGCGGTATTCTTCAGCGCAGACACCCACCACATATTGTCCCTGAAATGTCGGCTCACCCCTTATCAGACCTGTGACATTATTGATATCCACACTGGGATTACCGGCAAGGGGTTGAAGGCTTGTGAAGGGCGGCTGAAAAACGACTTCATCAAAGGGAGGTCCACAAATTACGGGGTTTGGCATAACGCAATCACAACATCCGAGCATACCACCTGTTTGAGCATCTACTACGCCACCTGCAGCAAGAGGTGCACAAAAGCTGTATCGTATGATGTCGCCATCAATATCGGTAGCTGAATGATCAAACTCCAAGCGCTGATTGGCACATATAAATATGGGAGGAAACTCATTAAAGCGTGGACTGCTGTTTGCTGAAGCCATCGCCGCACCAGAGATCTCTATTGAAAAGACAGCACCCGTGTCGCCCGGGTCAAAGATATTGGTGATCGAATTGTTCCTGCAACATCTCTGATAGGCAATCATGTATGCCGTATTTATCACATCAAAAGTATATTCAAAACTGTATTGCGTTTCTTCCACACCGATATCTGTAGGTTCCTCGACACAGGGGTCATCGGTGCGTGGCACATCATTGACCGGTCCCGGTGGAATGCCAACATCATCTATATAAACCCAGCTGCCGTTGAGGTTTTTTCTGAATATCCCGAAGGTGGCCAGAGCATCAAATGGAGCCCCTTCTCCAAACTTATCCCTGTACATATTGAATTCAAGTCGATAAGTAACACGAGTACTGTCTGCATTGTATCTCAAAAAAGTGTAGTATACATCACCACCGACAATATGGGCAGCTTCCAATTCAATCGAAGAGGCCACCAATAGGCTTGTCAGCACAAAAAAGTATTTGAATATTCTATTCGGTTTTATCATCTAACAGTGACACAAATTTTATTTCGCAATTCAAATGTACTTTAATTCAGAATATCATCGTTGATACCCCAAGTTAACAGAATCTGAATACAAACAAGCATATTGAAATAACGTCAGTCCGCTGCAATTGTTATATGAAATACTACCTCGACGATTTATATGCCGTAAAAGACATTATTAACAATAAGCAAGTACTGCTTTCGGCTACCGACACCATATGGAGCCTGGTCTGTGATGCCATGTCTGAAAAAGCCTATGCGGCCATGCAAAAAATTAAAAATCCCATAAACCCATCGGATCATGAACTCATGGTGAACTCCATTTCTCAGCTCAAGAAATATATACATGATATCCACCCCAGGATAGAAACGCTGTTGCTTTATCATGAAAAACCGCTCAGCGTTTATTATCGGCCTGCTCATTTTTTTCCTGGGCATCTTAAGCCCAGTGCCGGCAAGTTGGCTTTCAGGATAACAAAAGATCCTATGCTATCTGAATTGATAGACCTGCTTGATAGACCATTGCTTACGGTACCGGCAGTCAGCAAGGCAAATCTTATTCCATGTAGCTACGAGGATATAGACGAAGACATAATTGACAAGTGCAAGTACATTTTTCAGACCGGACGCCATTTGCAACAGAGCATGCAAGCTCCTGTGCTGGTCAGCTTTAACCAGCAAGGTGATTTAATCTTCCATCGTGAGTAAAGCGAGGGTTGTTTTTTTATTTTCTATAAAGTCGATGGATCTCGCAATACAGGGATCTGAATCCGCCAGGTATTTCTGATAAGCCAACGGACCCTCAGTTAATCTTTGATAGCGTGCTCGGATATATTCGTCAAGGTCAATTTTGCAATGCATTTCCAATACCCCAGCATCTTCTTCAAAATAATCAGCCACAAAGTCGTTTAAATCTTTTGAATTGAGCAGTTGCGGTTCCAATTTGCTTGACCCTGTTTCTTTCATCTTATGCAATAAATAGTAGTCGATATATTCTGAATAGTTATAGCAAAAATCATTGTAAGGGTCTTCTATAAAAATATCAGGAACTATACCTCCCCCACCAGCTACATTCCTTTCCAGCAACATTGTCTTAAAAGCATTGGTATCCGCCTCAAAATTCTGGTTGATGTTATCATAGGACTTCTGAATAAGGCGCCCGCTTGGTGTATAGTACTTGGCGACAGTCAGTCTTAAAGCACCACCGTTTCTGAGCGGAAATATTTCCTGCACCAGGCCTTTCCCGAAACTGGGTTGACCTATTATAACACCGCGGTCCCAATCCTGTATTGCACCAGCCAATATTTCACTGCCCGATGCAGAATATTCGTTAATGAGAACCACTATTTTCCCAATATCATAGAAATTCTTTCCCGTTGAATGGTATTCGGACCTCTTTCTATTCAGCCCCTCGGTGTAGCAGAGAAGCTTGTTCTTTTCCTTGAAAAGCTGGCTTAGAATTTTTACAGCCTCCGGCAAATAGCCCCCTGGATTATCCCGAAGATCTATGACCAGATTCAAGGTCTGGTTTTCAACAGCCATAGATTCAACAGAACGCATAAATTGCTCGTAGGTATTCGCGCTAAAACGACTTAGTTTAATGTATCCTATTTCCTCATCCAAAGCGAATGAAATATCTGCAGATGCCACCTCTATTTCATCCGGTTCTATAATCAGCTCATGAACTTCTGATTCAGCTAATGAAATGAGTTGCATATGCAATGCAGAGGCATCCAAATCGCGGAAATAGTTACGCACTTTTGTATAGCTGCTCCTGTCACCAACCACCGTATCCCCATTCATTGTAATGATAGCATCACCAATACGAATCCCAGCCAGGTCAGCAGGGCTATCCTCTATAACCCGCATAATATAGAATGTGTCATTCAGCTCTATAGTCTCAATTCCGATACCATTATACCGGCCTTCCATTTTTTCATTATGATCAAGGAGTTCGTCTGAAGTGATATAACTCGAATGCGGATCCAGCTGACGGAGTATGTGCCTGATAGCGTCTATAGCTACAAGGTCCTGATCAAGACTGTCTACATAATTGGTTTCGACAAAACGTAATATTTCCTCAATTCTGCCATCACGATTGATAAGGGTCTGAGGTTTATAATCTATCCGAATAAGCGAATAATCATTGTTATTAAAATCCATATTGTAGCCCGCAATAAGTCCTATAGCTGCTGCCAGAGCAACTAACAAAGGTTCATAAACTCTTATTTTACCGGATTTTAAGTTTTCAGGCATGAAGCGATTCTCTGGTTCAAAAATAAGCTTTAATTCAAAAGCAACTCTCTAAACAACATGAAGAACAAGCCTTGATGACAATATTGTTCAGGAATTAATGAGATTATTCCCTTAATATTATGAATCGAGTATATTTGCCGCTCGTTGAAATTATTCATTTTAGGAAATTGAGCACATGAAAAAGAGCTTTATACCTGACGACATCGATTTAAAAATACTTTCCATTTTAATGCATGATGCCAAGAAAACCTACGCGGAAATTGGCAAAGAGCTTTTTATCTCTGGAGGAACGGTTCACGTAAGGATCAAAAAACTCATGGAGGCTAAGGTTATACTCAACTCCCAACTCAAAGTAGACTATTCCAAACTGGGATATGACATCACTGCATTCCTGGGCATTTACCTTGAAAAAAGTAAGTTTTACGAAGAGGTATCCAGCAACCTTGGAACAATACCTGAAATCCTGGAAGTGCACTATACGACAGGCGTATACAGTATTTTTGCGAAAATAATCTGCAGGGACACAGATCATCTTAGAAGTATCATAAGTGATAAGATACAACAGATCAATGGGATCCAGCGGACAGAGACTTTCATAAGCCTTCACAACAGTCAGCTTCGCCCGCTTCGACTGGTTACGGAATAAAAACCAAGAAAACAGCCCGGTGAAATTCACCGGGCTGTTATTTTTTAGCCTAAATAATGTTTGAGCAATTTGCTCCTTGAGGCAGACCTCAATTTATTGATAGCTTTATCTTTTATCTGTCTGACCCTCTCACGAGTCAATCCAAACCTGTCTCCAATATCTTCGAGCGACATAGGATGCTCTATGCCAATCCCAAAGTATAGTTTGATGACATCACATTGTCTCTCGGTAAGCGTATTCAGAGATCTCTCAATTTCCCTTCTCAGAGATTCGGCATACTCCAGTTTGGTATCCGTACCGGGGGTTCCGTCATTCTCAAGGACATCAAGTAAAGAGTTGTCTTCCCCATCAACGAATGGCGCATCCATGGATACATGCCTGGCAGCTACGCCTAATGTAGTCTCAACCTCATCAGAACTGATTTCCAGCAGGTCAGCCAATTCTTCAGAAGAAGGCTCTCTCTCATATTCCTGTTCAAGTTCTGAGAATGCCCTGTTTATTTTATTCAAAGAGCCTACCTTATTCAGTGGTAGCCTTACAATCCTTGATTGTTCAGCAAGAGCTTGCAGTATTGACTGTCTGATCCACCAGACGGCATATGAAATAAACTTGAATCCTCTTGTTTCATCGAAACGCTGAGCTGCTTTGATCAAACCGAGGTTGCCTTCGTTAATAAGGTCACTCAAGCTGAGACCCTGATTCTGATATTGCTTGGCTACCGATACCACGAATCGGAGATTCGCTTTGGTCAGTTTTTCAAGCGCTTCCTGGTCTCCCTCCTTGATCTTTTTTGCTAAGTCTACTTCTTCTTCCGGTGTGAGCAAGTCAACCTTGCCTATTTCTTGTAAGTATTTTTCTAGTGATTGGCTTTCGCGGTTGGTTATGGATTTGGTGATTTTAAGTTGCCTCATCTGCTATTGTTAAATCATTCTAATCGAAAAAACTCCAAAATTGCATTGGCAAAAGTATTATTATCCTCAATCAAACGCAAATACAATTTTGCCTCTCCCACAAAATAGAAGACTTCCTGTATGCTGGTCTATTGC
>RFSX01000040.1 GCA_009923745.1 Chitinophagia bacterium | reverse complement strand
CGCAGCTATCTCACAGAACAAGGGGCTCATGCCATCATAATACCCGCCAATGACCCCCATCAAAGCGAATACCCGCCGGAATATTGGAAAATAAGGGAATGGATAAGCGGGTTCACCGGATCAGCCGGCTTGGTAGTGGTAACGCACACGGATGCCGGCCTTTGGACGGATTCACGGTATTTTATAGCGGCCGAACAAGAATTACAGGGGACAGGTATACGGTTACACAAAGTAATTGATCGCAGTGCTCCCGGGTACACAGAATGGATTTCTGAACAACTGGAGCCTGGGCATAATTTACTTGTGATCGCAGAATTGACGGACACCAAGTCCATGGAAAAAATCTCAACAAAGCTTCAAGAAAAAGACATTAATGTAAAAGCAGTAGAAGATCCTTTCAAGGTTTTGTGGAAAGACAGACCCGCCCTGCCAGATGATCCTATTTATGATCACGACATTGCCTTTACAGGAATGAGCCGGTCAGAAAAAATTAATCTTCTCAGGGAAAAGATGTCTCAGAAAAAAGCAGGTCATTTACTGATTACGGCCTTGGATGATATAGCCTGGACATTAAACCTCCGATCCTCAGATGTGGAATGCAATCCTGTTTTCATTTCCTTCCTGCTCGTCTCAAAGGACCGCAGTACCTTATTTGTCAAAGAAAGCAAATTGAATGACGGGATTTACAAAGCACTTGAAGCAGACAACATACATGTCCATAACTATAATACTATCCAGACTGCGCTTGAAAAGCTTCCATCCAAAGACAGCATCATGTTAGACAAGGGGCAAATAAGTGTGGACTTATTCCATTCGGTAGCGCATATGGACATTATTAATGCGGAATCACCAGCCTTACTCTTAAAAGCCTGCAAAAACGAAACTGAGATGCAATGCTTCGAAGCTTGTATGGTGCGCGATGGTCTTGCCCTTGTTCATGCCTTTTACTGGCTTGAACAGAACCTGGGTATTCAAGATATCAGTGAATATGACTTTGCCATGAAAATCGCTGAGTGCCGGGCTGGTCAAAAGCATTACAGGGGAGAAAGTTTCCCGGCCATTGTAGGCTATGCCTCTAACGGGGCCATCATGCACTACCGACCACGAGAAAACACAAGTAAGCTGATTAAACGAGAAAATATTCTTTTAGTGGACAGCGGTGGTCAGTATCTGGATGGCACCACAGACATAACACGTACAATAGCCCTCGCTGAACCTACCAAAGCGCAAATAAAGAACTACACACTGGTGCTGAAAGGGAACATTGCGCTGGCGATGGCACGCTTTCCTGAAGGAACAAGCGGATGCCAGCTTGACACGCTGGCAAGACAGCCACTTTGGAGTCATACATTGAATTTTTCACATGGCACAGGCCATGGAATAGGCTTTTTCAACAGTGTACACGAGGGACCACAATCGATTTCATCATCTCCCTCTTCGCGTGCATCAAGACCGATACTCGAAGGCATGATCAGCTCGAATGAACCGGGTTATTATCAGGAAGGAGCCTATGGCATCAGGATTGAAAACCTCATTACTTGTGTTAAGAGCAGTACAGAAGGCTTCCTGGAATTTAAAACCATAACGCTCATGCCTATTGACAAACGTCTTATTGATAAAAACCTGCTGGGCGAAGAAGCTGTGAACTGGCTGAATACTTACCACAAAAAGGTGTTTGAATCACTGTCCCCACACCTTGACAATGAGCATAAAAAATGGCTTGCCGATAAATGTAAAGAGATATAAGTTTGAATAAATATATTTTCTTTTTCTTTGCAGGATAAAACTTAGATGCATGTCAGAAGGAAACAATCAAAATTGGGGTAAAAAAGGTGCTTGCCTGGGTCAATTTCTAATTGCCTTTCTCCTTTTTGTCATTCTGCTCATCTGGCTCTACCAGAAAAACCAGCACGGTCTTAATTAGGATTTAATCCCTTCTGCGGTTTGCTTACAGGCTGAAGCTTGTAATCTCTACGAACTTACCTATACGCTCGGAAATCATTTCCTGGTCAAGCGCTTTTAGCTTGCCCAAGCTGAATTCTTCCACACAAAAGGATGCCATAGCTGAACCGTAGACAACGGCCCTCTTCATGTTTTCAAAACTTATATCATCTGTTTTGGCAAGATATCCAATAAATCCGCCTGCAAAGGTATCTCCGGCACCCGTAGGGTCTTTGACTTCTGCCAATGGCAGTGCGGGCACGTAGAATATTTCATTGGGAGCCAGCAACAAGGCGCCGTGCTCACCTTTCTTAACAACCAGGAACTTAGGCCCCATCTCAAATATTTTTTCTGCGGCTCTGACCAAAGAGTATTCACCTGAAAGCTGACGTGCCTCTTCATCATTTATAGTCAGAACATCAATCTTTGAAATGACCTCTTTCAGCTTATCCATAGCCACATCCATCCAGAAATTCATTGTATCAAGCACTACCAGCTTGGGCGCGGTCAGTTGTTCCAAAACACGAGCCTGGATATCTGGGGTTAAGTTACCCAGCATGACGTATTTGCTGTCTTTATAAGATTCCGGCAATTCCGGATCAAAGTCGTCAAGCACATTAAGGTCGGTTACCAGTGTATCTCTCTGGTTCATGTTAGAATGGTATCGGCCGGCCCAAAAGAAGGTCTTTCCATTTTCTATAAGCTTCAAGCCTTGCATATTTACGCCCCTTGACTCCAATTCTTTAATTTCCTCATTGGGAAAATCATTGCCAATGACAGATGTGAGCCTAATATCATTTACAAAATAACTGGCTGCCCAGGAGATGTATGTACATGCACCACCTATTACTTTCTCCGCCCTGCCAAAGGGTGTTTCAATGTCATCAAATGCAACCGTACCAACCGTTAATACACTCATTTTCAAAATTTTGCTGCAAAACTACTAATAAATGTACTGCCAGTGTGAATTAGATTTTTAAGGAGCAAGAAAAGCCTATTTGTCAAACAGGTCAAGCTGCTCGGCGTCAGGAAGAAGCCTGAACGTGAGGCGATGCAAGGGGCTTATACCGTGGCTCCTTATAGCTTCTCGGTGTGCTTTTGTAGGATATCCCATATTGCTTGACCAATGGTAGCTGGGATATATTTCTGCCTGCTGTTGCATATAATTATCCCTGTCCACCTTGGCGAGCACCGAAGCTGCAGCAATAGAAAAGTATTTATCATCGCCCTTGATTATACATCTGTGCGGAATCTCTTTATAGGGTTTAAACCGATTGCCATCCACCAGTATGTATTCAGGCTGCGTATTAAGCTTCGCAATCGATTTATGCATAGCCTCAATCGATGCATTCAATATGTTTATTTCATCTATGCGCTGCGGCGAAATATGCGCTACAGCATAGCAAACGGCTTGGTCCTTGATAATCTCTGCGAGCTCATTTCTCTGTGACGGATTGAGTTTTTTTGAGTCCCGCAAAACCTCATGGCTGAAATTATCCGGCAAAATTACTGCTGCTGCTACAACAGGCCCGGCAAGGCAGCCTCGACCGGCCTCATCGGTCCCGGCCTCCAACAAATTGTCTGTAAATCTCAAGCGAAGCATATTCAGATATTCAGAATCATGATAAAAATACCTATTATCATTAAGCCTTTTTCAAATTGCATTGTTAGGCCTAGGTGTGGTACAAAACATACTATAAAAACAGGGCTCTTTCGATTGTAATAGTAGCTGTGCTGTCTATTGCATCCCTCTTTTCTTTGCCTTTTCTGAAAGTTGTTTTCAATTTTGAACAGTTCTTCCCTACAGGGGATAAAGACCTCGAGTTTTTCCAGGACTTTATCAAAGAATTTGAAACCGACGACAACTTCTTGTTGATTGCCTTTAAGAATGAACCATCGGTATTTGAATCTGATTTTCTGAAACAAGTCGGCGGCTTCGCTGATTCATGCCATAATGTACCCTTCGTACTTTCTGTACAGTCACTTACAAATCTCAAATTGCCAAAGCTTGGTCCCGTTGGCCCGGTGATGTCTCCCCTAATCGATTCAGATAATGCGGCGACACTCAAATCAGACAGCCTGCGCATTGTCAATGATGAACGTTTCGCCTATAATCTAATCAATAAAGATGCTACAGCTCTGGTCGTCGCTCTGAAAACAGCAGACGGTATACAACTGGAAGAATCGAGGGCTATCGTTTCTGCCGTTAAGAAGCAGCTCAAAGCATTCAAGTTTGACGACTACCACATGCTAGGTAGAGCATACTTCCAAACAGAGTTATCACTTCTTCAAATCCGCGAAATCATTATTTCCACGGTAATCAGCGGAATACTTATTTCGATCATAATGATATTGATTTTCAGACGATGGCGTACTATCCTGATTGCACTCAGTTCCATCGGTCTGGCCCTCATACTTTTCCTTGGTCTTTTGTCCGTTCTTGGCAGACAGCTAAGTATCATGGCAGCGCTTTACCCTATTCTTATGCTTATTGTCGGGACCAGTGATGTCATACATATTATGACAAAGTACATGGATGAATTGGTACAGGGCAATACAAAAAAGCAAGCTCTTGAAACAACTATCCGTCAGATTGGAATGGCTACACTGATGACATCTCTGACAACAGCTGTAGGATTTGCGACATTATTGAGCTCACGGATATTGCCTATCCGTGAGTTCGGGGTCAATTCGGCCATGGGCGTTCTCGTTGCCTTCTTGGTAATGATCTTCTTCACCTGCCCATTGATGAGCCTTTTTGATAAAGAACAAATCGCCCATAAGCCCAAGTCAAAAATCAATTGGCATAATTTCCTGGTATGGTGCTATCAACGATCGAAGCAGCATGCTAAAATCATAAGTCTGAGCTTTGGAGTTTTTATAATTCTCAGTGCTATAGGGATATCAAGAATCCACATGAACTATGACATGCAGAAAAATTTGCCGAAGGGTGTTAAAATTACCGAGGACTTCGGATTTTTTGAAAAAGAATTTGCAGGATTCAGACCCCTTGAGATTGCTTGTTTTATAAAGCCGCAATACGATGTATTCGATTATGAAGTTGTTTCTTCCATTGCTAAAACAGAAGATTACATGCGAAGCAAAGATGCAATACAAACAAGCAGCTCAATAGCTATGCTTGTCAAAAGTGTCAATGAGCTTTTTAACTTTAACAAACCAGGCAGCTATGAAGTACCCGACTCGCTGGACTATGATAGAATTAAAACCTTCATGAAACAAACGAGCATAATGGGTTCTGAAGCACTGATCAGTGAGGACAGGAGAAAAACGCGTATCAGCTCACGTTTGAAGGATGTAGGATCAGAGAATATAAAGAACATCAGTATCGATATCGACAAATGGATAGTCGCTAACATTGACAGTTCTGTCGTTACAATGAAACAAACAGGAACAGGTCTCATACTGGATAAAAACTCTGAATTTGTGCGGGCTTCCCTTCTTCAAGGTCTCGGCTTTGCTATATTGATTGTCAGCGTGCTGATGGCCCTGCTTTTCAGGAGCTTTAAATACCTTTTCATCTCTGTAATTCCCAACCTTGTTCCCCTTGTCTTTGCTGCAGCCTTGATTGGTTTTTCCGATATACCACTTGAATCCGGGACAGCGATTGTATTTGCAATTATTTTCGGAATTGCTGTGGATGATACCATCCATTTTATGAGCAAGTACCGCATGGCACTCAATAAATACAGTGATACCGATAAGGCCCTATTTGTCACCTTTACCGAAACCGGTAAGGCGATTATCTATACATCCATCATATTATTCTTTGGATTCCTGGTCATGCTGTTCAGCAAAAACCAACCCAGTGTGATTATAGGCTTACTCATCTCTGTAACCCTGATTAGTGCAATCGTTGCAGACTTGCTATTGCTTCCTGTAATAATCCGTTTGTTTGATCGTCAATAATTCGTATTGATTTCCCAATAGTTCTGATCCTCTATTTCGTCGAGAATCTGCAAGTAGTTCTGATATCTCAACAATGAAATATCGCCATTTTCAACTCCGTCTTTGACCGCACATTTAGGCTCGTCCCTGTGCAGACAATTATCAAATTTGCAATGGCTTGAGTAGTCAAATATTTCTCTGAAATTGTGCGCCACATCAAGAAGCTCAAAATGATTGTAACTCAAGGTTTTTATACCCGGCGTATCGATAATGCGGGTGCCGTCTTCTGGTTCAAACATCTCGGCAAATGTCGTTGTGTGCTGGCCTTTACCGGTAAAGTCCGAGAGCTCTTGCGTACGGAGTTCAATGGATGGAAATAATTTGCTGATCAATGTAGACTTGCCGACACCTGATTGCCCGCTCATGAGACTGGTCTTCCCTTTCAAAACTTCAGATAATTGCTCCAAACCTTCCCCCGTCTCTGCAGAAACCAAATGGCATGTATAAGAGATATCTTCATATATTGCCTTGAGATGCTTATAAACCTCCAGATCTTCATCATCATAGAGGTCCGCTTTGTTAAAGCAGATATGTACAGGAATATCATATGGTTCCGTCATTAATAGAAAGCGATCAATAAAGCCCTGCTTCAATCGTGGAAACCGAATGGTCATTATCAATACAGCCAGGTCAATATTGGCTGCAAGTATGTGGAGGTAATGCTTTTTCCGCGGAGACTGACGGATAACATAGTTTTTGCGATCCAGTATTTCCTTAATCGTACCTGTTCCCTCATCAGCTTCTTCCCGGATAAGCACATGATCACCTACTGCCACCGGGTTAGTCACTTTTTTGTCTTCCAGTCTGAATTTGCCAACCATCCTGCATGGGACTACAGCACCATCCTCGAGTTTGACCTCGTACCAAGAACCTGTAGACCTTATAATTACTCCCCTCTTCATTTTTTAGTCGAATTCGTTACAGCGTAAAAGGCAGCCGGAAAATCAGAAATATCTGCTTGCCCAAGCTTAACAGCATTAGCAATAACAACAGGATCTGCTCCTGCCACGGCAGCCCGACAGGCTTGTTTGGGGCTTTTAATACCATCTGCCAGCGCATTAATCTGTCCTAATTGAGCAGGGAACAAGACACAGGGAAAATCACAGATTTCATTTATGTCCATGATAAACCAATCAGGAACGGGCTCATACACAAGACTTTCTCCGATAAAAATTAAGTCCTTATGCGCTTCTTTGCATCTAACAACCAGATGGTTAAGTTTGTTTCGATCCTGTCCTTGCGGGTCGAGTAAGCTGACAAGCAATTTATTTGAATGCTTGCGGGCATGCGATAATGTAGCAGCTATATTCATTCCATGGATAAAAAAAAGCGCTTGTAACATACAACCAAAATCACAAAATTCGAATCATATTTACATTCTTGCAGGAATTATATCTTATGGACATTCGAAAAACTCTATTCACATTTCTTTATGTCTGTGTCTCATTATCGGCTTTTGCTCAATCCGATTGGGATGCCAGCGAGGCAAATGCCGCTTACGACTTTCAGGAATATCAAAAAGCTTTTGAGCTTTATAAAGAGTGTTTTGAAACCGACAGTACACAAATACATTGTTATGAAAGGGGGCTCAATCAGCTTACCGCTTGGGGGATATTGCCAATGCGAAAAAACTTTTTCACAGGCTGGAGCAAATCGACACAATTAACCGCTTAGCATTTAATCAGCTTTCAGCCATCTATGAGCTGGAAAAAAATGCGCCAAAAGCAACAAAGTATTATACAAAACTTCGAAACCTGTTTCCCGAAAATCCGGTACACCGCCGTAAGCTCGGCCAACAATATCAGGCGGCTGGTTTGATGACTGAAGCTTTTGAAAACTATTCTGCAGCCTATGAAAGAATGGACAGCACAGAATGGGCTTTATACCACTACGAAAAGGCCCTTGATGAAGGAATCTCATCCAATACAGACCTTTACCACAGGAATCTGGCCAGGATGTATAACGATGCTGGGAAGCTCAGAGAAGCTATAGAGCATTACAAAGACGCCTACAAGTATGGTGAAGATCCCTTGGTTTTATTTTATCTGGCCCGCGCTTGTGATATCTACTACAAGGATAAAAGTGTAGCGGTCAATTATGACAGCAAATATATCCGTTCCTCAGAGCCTACAGAAGAATACAAACAACTTGCTAAGGACAGGAGGCAGCACCTGAGAGAACAGATGCACCAGGGTAAGTAATCCTATTTGTTGCGGCTAATGACAAAGTCTACCAGCTTAAACAGTGCCTGCCGGGCCGGAGAGTCGGGACATGATCCAAGCATAGCAAGAGCCTTGTTTTTGTAATCTTCCATAAGGCTTTCGGCATATTCAAGTCCGCCACTTGATTTGACGAATTCTATGACTTCACTGACCACTTCCGGGTCTGTGCTTCGTTTTTTAATCTTGTTGATGATCCTCTTCCTTTGAGATTTATCCGCATTTGAAAGGGCATAAATCAAAGGCAAAGTCATCTTCTTTTCCTTAATATCTATTCCCTTTGGTTTTCCAATAGCAGCCGTACCATAATCAAATAGATCATCCTTGATCTGAAAAGCTATGCCTATCCTCTCTCCAAAATCCCGCATCTTCTTGATCACGCCTTCATCGTCGGTTACAGACGCTGTGCCTGCCGCGCAGGCCGCAGCAATCAGAGAAGCGGTTTTCTGTCTGATTATTTCAAAATAAACCTCTTCATCGATATCCAGTCGTCGGGCCTTTTCGATTTGAAGCAGCTCGCCTTCACTCATCTCTTTTACCGCTGTAGATACGATTTGCAATATGTCGTAGTCTCTGTTTTCAAGAGCCAGCAATAAACCACGCGACAAAAGGTAATCGCCAACAAGTACAGCAATTTTATTCTTCCAAAGAGCATTGATCGAAAAAAAGCCTCTGCGCTTGTGCGCATCGTCTACTACATCATCATGAACAAGCGTTGCTGTGTGCAGCAATTCAATCAGCGAAGCGGCATTGAAACTTTTCTGTCCAATTTCCCCCCAGACACTGGCCGTTAGAAACACAAATATAGGACGCAGTTGCTTGCCCTTACTTTGGACGATGTAGTAGGTAATCTTATCCAGCAAGGGCACTTGGGATTTCATGGAATTCCTGAAGTGTTTTTCAAACTCTTCGAGTTCTCCGGCAATAGGCGCTTTGATTTCTTTCAGACTTAGGGTCTTCGTGGACATGTTTTTTCAGTCTGCATGTAAAAGTATGCAATTAGTTTAATCACCTAGCTTAAATCTCAGGATCAAATCTTTGTTCATCATCCTCAAAAATATTCTGGCCAATCAGCCAAAAGAAAGAATACCATCCAAACTTCTGTGCTGCAGTTTTCATAATTTTGCACTTTTTATTCTAATCCATAATTAAGGAATATGTATAGAAGTCATAATTGCGGTGAATTGAGAATGAATCATATCGGTCAGGAAGTAACACTATCCGGCTGGGTTCAAAAGAGCAGAGACCTTGGGGGTTTAACTTTTGTCGATTTAAGAGACAGGTATGGCATCACCCAATTGGTATTTAATTTGGATGAGAATCAAGGCCTGACTGAAGCAGCCCGCAAACTAGGCAGGGAATTTGTCATTCGTGCCACTGGCATCGTGCGCGAGCGAAGCAGCAAGAATTCTAATCGATTGACCGGTGATATCGAAATAGAAGTCAGCAATCTGGAAGTCTTAAACGCCTCAAAAGTACCCCCTTTTACCATTGAAGAAGAAACAGACGGTGGCGAAGAACTTCGAATGAAATACCGATACCTGGATTTGCGACGCTCACCGGTACAGCAAAACCTTATTTTCAGGAGTAAGCTGGCCCTCGAGACAAGAACGTATTTAAGCGGTCAGGGATTCGTGGAGGTTGAAACTCCAAATCTTATAAAAAGCACACCTGAAGGTGCACGTGACTTTGTTGTGCCCAGCAGGATGAATCCGGGTGAGTTTTATGCTCTTCCACAGTCACCTCAGACTTTCAAACAAATATTGATGGTTGCTGGCCTCGACAAATATTTCCAGATAGTGAAATGTTTTAGAGATGAAGATTTGAGGGCTGACAGACAGCCAGAGTTTACACAAATAGATTGCGAAATGTCATTTGTGACGCGGGACGAAATTCTTGATTGCTTTGAAGGGCTTACCAAACATTTGTTCAAATCCATGCTTGACATCGCTTTACCGGATTTCCCAAAAATGTCCTATGACGATGCCATGGAAAAATATGGTAGTGATAAGCCCGATACGCGTTTTGACATGCAGTTTATCGACTTTACAGAACTTGTAAAAGGTCGCGGCTTCCCCGTTTTTGACCAGGCAGAATTTGTAGCAGGCATATGTGCCAAAGGCATAGCTGAGCAGTATTCGAATAAAGACATCAAAAAGCTGACTGAATGGTTACAGAGACCGCAGATCGGTGCCAAAGGCCTGGTCTACGTGAAATACAATGAGGATGGAAGTTTGAAATCCAGTGTCGGAAAGTTCTACCCCGACGAGCAATTGGAAGCCTGGCTTGACCTGGCAGGAGCCGAAAAAGGCGACATGATCATGCTTTTATGCGGAGAGACAGAAAAGACAAGAAAGCAACTGAGTGAATTAAGGCTTGAAATGGGTCGTCGACTGGGTCTGATGAAAGAAGACGAATTCAAGCCTTTATGGGTCGTCGACTTCCCTCTATTGGAATGGGATGAAGATTCCGAACGTTTTCATGCTATGCACCATCCGTTTACATCCCCTAAAAAAGAAGATGTAGCACGAATGCTGGATGGAGACCATGAAACCATGAAGTCGTTGCGCGCTGACGCTTATGATCTGGTCATCAATGGTGCCGAAATTGGTGGGGGTTCTGTAAGAATCCATGACCGGGAACTTCAACAGCGCAATTTCGATCTGCTTGGATTTACACGCGAAGAAGCGGAACAGCAATTTGGCTTCTTGATGGGAGCTTTCGAATATGGTGCTCCTCCACACGGAGGCATAGCTTTTGGATTTGACCGCCTTAACGCTGTTATGAATGGTCAAAGCTCCATACGAGACTTTATAGCATTCCCGAAAAACACAAGCGGCAGGGATATGATGATTGATGCGCCATCAAAAGTAGACACGGCACAATTGGATGAACTGGCATTGCAGTTGAAATCCTCTGAATAAAATGATTTTGCATGGACGTCAGTCTAAGACCTGGCTTCACGCCTCCTGGCTGGTCTATGCCGTCGTCCTGCTTGTATTTGCCAGCCTCTATTTCAAGGAGAGAAGCTTATTCCTGGATAATGCTTTTCTTCTCTTTCGCCTGATTCAAGACGAGGGCATTGTTATAAATGCCTATCGATGGCCTGCTGCTATCTACAGAATACTTCCCTACTTTGCTCTCAAACTGGGACTCAGCATAAAAACTTTAATGTGGTGCCTCTCCATATCATATGTTATTATACCGGTAATCATCCAGGCTTATATCAGTCTGTGTCATAAAAACCTGCGTGCCACTCTAGTCTTTGCCTTTCTGAGCAGTACTGTCTTTGTTCATGGATTTTTCTGGAACAACTCAGAATTAATTCTATGCATTCAGCTTATAATTCTCCTGGTTGTTTGTATTGAATCCCATAAAACACTTTTCACAATATTGCTAGCCACTTGTATTGCCTGGCTCCATCCATTATCTATTCTGGGCGTCGGATTTATGCTTTGCTTGAAATACATTTC
>RFSX01000039.1 GCA_009923745.1 Chitinophagia bacterium | reverse complement strand
AAAAGGACTCTGCTGAAGTTTAATAGATGAGGTCTTTTTTAGATTGCTGAAAGTGGTTCTATAAGTTTCATATCCCAGGTAACTGATAAGGATATCCTGCTGATTCTGCCCATCCAGTTCCAGCTTAAAATATCCATCTTCATCGCTGAAAACGCCGTAGCTATAATCTTCAAGATAAATGGTTGCCAATGGCAATGCATTACCGGTTTCTGAATCTATGATCCGTGAACTCAGTTCAATTGAATTCTCAGCGAGTTCATGCTTTTTTCTTATTAGATATTTACTGCTGTCGTATTTATAATATTCAAAGCCTGTACTGGCTAAAAGCTGGTCAAGCAAATCGTCTATATTGCTATAGGAGAATGCTGCCTGGTCAACAGACACATTAGATATCATCTCGGAAGGATAGGCAAATACCAGCTTATTCTCAGAACTTAGTTTTTTAAGGGCATCCTCGAAGCTTGCAGAAGGCAGATCAAAAACTGAATCCTGGGCATGCAGTGTCATGCACATGAAGCCAAGCAAGAGTAATATTCCAAGTGAATATTTTAGCAATAGACTAGTTGTTTCCTATACGTACCGAACCCCCGGGATCGATGGTGTAATTCAAACTAAGAGGCCAGAGAATTGATTGGAGAGCCTTTTCTAGATTTTCCTTTTCAAAAAAACCGGTATAAGGCATATCCTCCAAATCCTCGGGAATGATAATATCAATCTTGTATTGGCGTTTAAGTTCTTCAAGAACCAAATCTAGAGGGGCATTATCGAATTTGAATTCACCCTTATGCCACTCCTTGCTCAACAGAGTCTTCTTTTTGCTCAGAACATTTGAATCCAGCACAGCCGACTCACCAGGGCTTAATACAATGGAACTTGATGTAGACTTTTGGCTGACACGTACTTTTCCAGTCTCACAAAACACTTCGGCATACCCGTCCCGAGAAAACACATTGAAAGACGTGCCTAGCACCTCTACTTTAATATCGGGTGTAGTCACAACAAACGCACTGCCCTTCTCCACATTAAAATAGGCTTCCCCCTCCAATTCAATGCTTCTTTGCTCAAGAAAGGATCTAGGCGTATATTCCAGCTTAGAATCCGCATTGATGGTTACTATTGAATTATCAGGAAGGGTATGATCCAAAGTGGAAGCATAAGGCGTTGATAATATTTCTGAAGAATTGCTTCCCGGCCAAAAGATGCTGACCAAGATGAGAAAACTGGCAGCTACTGTCAGCGCAGGCCATAATCGTCGAATCGAAAAAGTCTTTGTTTCTTGGTCTGTCGATTCAAGTGTATCTATGTCTTGGCGTATTCTCCCAAACAGAGCTTTTTTCCTGGAGGGATTGATAGCTTCTTGGCTGAAATCAAGTGCTGTCACCAATTGAATTGCTTCCTCGATTAGGGCGGAGGTCTCTGAATCTTCTCTCAAGTTATGCCAGCGGTCATTATCATGCCTGTAGCCAGTCTGTACCCACTGGATGAAGTCGCTATCTGTGGCATATGTAAGAATCCTATCTTTTAAATCCGCTGACATTTATTTTAATTATTGAAAAAACAATTCATCAAGGTAGTCCTCTCTGGTATCGCTGTTCAAATCAAAGCGACATACCCCTGGATTGGCATGCATAATACTTACACAAGTACCATCAGGATTCGCCGTATTCAAGTGCTCCCTATCCAGAAAACAATGGCCCAACTCATGAAAAATGATAAATTCCTTTTCAGATTTTGTGGCTTCATTCCAGTAATCGATATCTACAATGACTTTATTGGGTATATTCTCATTATAAAAGCACTGCCCCTGCACTGTTTCATTAGGTATATCCTGTAACAAACCTTCTATTCTTGCTGCAATATAATCCACTGTAATCCCTCTTTTGGCAGCCTCCTCCGCAAAAAGATCAAAGTACGGTTGCAGTTCAGCATCTGTTTCTATTGGATCATCCTTACTGCAGGATATCATGAGGCTTGATACCGCTAGTGCTACAAATCCGATGTAAAAGAATTTTTTCATTACAGCTATAAAAGACTTGTTTACTCCTTTTGTACTCATCTTTTCTAAAGTTTCTTTTTTAAATCTACAGCCAATTTCTTTATGCCACTGCTGATCAGATTCCGAACCGATTGGTAATTAATTTCCATAAGCCGGCAAATATCTTCGTACTCCATAGATTCCTGGTATCTCAGGTATATGGCCTGCCTTTGTCTCTGGCTAAGCACATTAAAAGCGTTTTTCAACTTACCACTCATCTCAATTCTAAACTCCTCCTCTATAATATGATCCTCTACAGAAGCTTCTTCAGTAGAAAAACTTTTGTCTTCAACATTTGGTTCGATTTTACTATTTTTTTTCAACAGCTTTAGAATCTTATGTCGTACAGATACTAGGAGGTAAGCCTTTACATTATCTGTCTGGGATAAATTTTCTCTTCTGGTCCAGATTTTCACAAATACATCATGAATAGCGTCTTCTACCAGTTCAATATCGGGGCACAGTCCTTTGCCGTAATATACCAGACTGTCGTAGTATATATTATATATGCTTTCCAGTGCCTTCCGCTGACCCGACTTGAGCTGCTCCCACAACAATATGTCTTGCTGATTATTCAGATTTCAGGTTTTTTAATAGACTTAAAGAAATTTTAACAGTTTAATAGAGTACAAAATTGCTATCCCGGTATTCTTAGGGTGTTATTGATTATAAAACTAAAATTAAATATCATGTTCAAACCTCAGATCAAATTTAATCTTGTAACCATATTGGTACTGGGACTTTTTCTGGCTTCCTGTACCAAGGAAGAAGAAGTAATTGACGTTGAAAATTATGGATTTGTTGAATCATATGAAATTCAGAAAAACCTCAACGCGGGCATTCATGGCTGTGTGGAATTGGTATTCCCTGTTTCTTTGCTTCTTCCGGATAGCACGACCATTGTAATCGAATCTTTTGAAGATGGCAAGGTGCAATTGCAGGCATGGAAAGAAGCCAACCCAGATGTTGAAGGAAGACCTCACATTGTATTTCCAGTAGAAATAATAACGCAGGAAGGTGAAGTAGTCTCTGTCGAAAGCCGTCAAGAAATCCGCAGGCTTATAAGAGACTGTAGAGATAATTTCCCGCCTAAGCCAAGACACTTCAAAGCTTGTTTCAAACTGGAATTCCCTGTGAGCCTGAGCTTCCCTGATGATAGCGAAGTTGAAGTAGCCAACAGGATGGAAATGAAGAAAACTCTCAGAGCCTGGAAAAGAGATAACCCGGATGCAAAAGAAAGGCCAGGACTTGTTTACCCTGTGACTATAGTTTATGAAGATGGATCACTGCAGGAAATCGCCAACAAGGATGAACTGGCTGCTGCCAAAAAAGCGTGCAGGGAATAATTCTTAGAAATTTAGAATTTTGTTTCATAAAAAAAAGCCTCTCCGGAATTCGGAGAGGCTTTATGATTTATGGTTTGATGTTTTCTTTGAGTTTTTCAAAATCTCCCGCCTTTACATACACCATCTTGTTCGGGTGAATGTACTTTTTCATCGCGGAGTTGACTTGTTCAACTGTAAGAGATGAAACCTTATCTTCCAGTGCCTGGCTCCACATCATATCTCTATCCAGATACAGGTTTGTGCTTAGCATACCCATCAAACTGGCATCCTGAGAACGGTTTACATTCTGAGACTGAAGCCATCCTGACTTGGCAGCTTCAAGTTCTTCGGCAGTAAAACCTTCATTGATCACTTTCATAATCTCTTCTTTGAAGGCAGCCTGCACTTTTGCCGTATTCTCTGGCGCAGAAATAGCATAAGCACCAAATGAACCTGCCTCATCCATAGAAGAAGCGTTAAAGAAGGATCCTACACCATAACTCAATCCATCCTGCTGCCGAATCCTTGTAGCCAGACGTGAATTAAGGAATCCACCACCCAACATGTAGTTTCCTACCAGAAGAGCCGCATAGTCTTCACTTTCATCACCAAATGGCAATGTCATTCCTGCAAGGAATAATGAATTCGCTTTATCCGGCGTGTTGATCTCCTCATCACCTGGCGTAATCTCAACATAAGGGTTTTCAATCCTCTTATAGTTTGAAGGGCTATCCCATCCACCAAAGTGACTGATAATTTTCTCTTTTATAACTGCTTCATCAAAGTCTCCTACAACTGAAACCGTAGCGTTGCTGGTTCCATAGTTTTCTGCGTAGAAACTCTTCACCTCATCCAGCGTAAGGGCTTTGATATCTTCAATCTGTTCTTCAATGGTCCTGCTGTAACGCACATCTGTTTTTGGATAAGGGCTCAGCAACCTGCTGAATTTATTGCTGGCAAGAGATTGTGGATCCGAAAGGCTTTCTTCAAGAGATGACAGCCTTTGCTCCTTAATTTTATCAAATTCTTCCTGCGGGAATACGGGGTCTTTAAGTATTTCAGATACGAGGTCAACCACTGCAGGTAAGTTTTCATTGGTTGTTTCAATTCGAACACTGGCACTGGACAAACCTCCAAATATGCTGACCCTGGCTTCAAGGGCATCCAGTTTGTCCTTGATATCCTGTCGACTCATTGTCGAAGTTCCTCTATTGATCATTGAAGCGGCAAAACTTGCTGCATCGTTTTTGCCAAGCAAGGTCTTAGGACTGCCATAGCGCATTGTCATAGTCGCTCTTACAGCATCTCCCCTGTTCTCTTTTCTGAGAAGGGCAAACTCAAGTCCTGAATCAGCTTCACCTTTAGCTGCCCTGCTTTCAATATTGGAAGGAGAAGGATCGAATTCTTCACCCACAGCTACTTCCTCCTTTCCTTTATAATTGGCTACAAGGGCCCTTACATCCGGAGCATCCGGAATCTCTGCCCTTACAGGTTCCATATCAGGAATAAACAATCCTATTGTCCTGTTGGAAGGAACCAGGTACTTTTCAGCAACGCGGACTACATCATTTACGGACACCGCTTCAACCCTATCCCTGTATAACAGTCCCAATCGCCAGTCACCCTGGGCAATAAATTCACTCATCGCCAAACCTACCCTGTCAGAATTATTATACTGAAGATTAAAGTCTTTCAGGATGCTGGTCTTAGCTCTTTCGACTTCTTCTTCGGTTGGCTTGTTAACAGAGATATCGTCCAGGGCAGCCAGCATAGCTTCCTTGGCTGCCATAAGGTCGTTTTCTTTTCTTACGTCTGCATTCAGGTAGATAAATCCTCCTTCTTTTAATCCCGGCGCAAACCCCCATTGAGAAGAAGCCAGCTTGGTTTCAACCAAAGCCTTGTACAACCTGCCTGAGGGCTCGTTGGTAAGAATTTGTTCAAGTACTGAAACAGCCGCGTAGTCAGAGTGAGGACCAGGAGCTGAATGATATACGACGGATACGTTCTGTACATCGCCTACCCTTCTCAAGGTTACCAGTCTTTCACCATCCTGCGTTGGCTCTTTCGTATAGGTCGGAATAAGCTCTCTATCCGGACGCGGTATTTTACCGAAATACTCATTGACAATTTCGAGCGTTTGTTGTTCATTGAACTTACCTGCCACCGTCAACACGGCGTTATCCGGCTGATAATATTTCCTGTAGAATGCCTGCAATCTTTCAATAGGCACATTTTCAAGATCGGCACGTGCACCTATCGTTGACTTTCCGTAGTTATGCCATTGGAAAGCGGCACCCATAGTCCTTTTCATCAATACACCTACCGTGCTGTTTTCTCCTGATTCAAACTCATTTCGGACAACAGTCATTTCGCTGTCCAGGTCTTCTTTGGCAATAAAGGAGTTGACCATCCTGTCAGATTCCATATCAAGTGCCCAATTCAAGTTTTCATCTGTAGCACTGAATGTTTCGAAATAGTTGGTCCTGTCATACCATGTTGTTCCATTGGGACGAGCACCATGCTCGGTTAATTCCTGGGGAATATCCGGGTGATCGGGTGTCCCCTTAAAAACAAGGTGCTCAAGAAGGTGAGCCATTCCTGTTTCGCCATAGCCCTCGTGACGAGAACCGACAAGGTAGGTTACATTAACTGTGATTGTAGGCTTTGATTGGTCAGGAAAGAGAAGTACTCTCAAACCATTGTCCAACTCATACTCTGTAATCCCTTCCACAGATGCGTTCTTCTTCACGCCGTCAGGAAGTTCTACATTCTGGGCTACAAGGTTGCCCACGCACAGCGCCAACATGATTGTGCATGCAAACAATATTCTTTTCATACTAGATCGATTTTTTCTTTATAAATAAGTCCTGTGAACAGTCAGTGTGAATTTGTCGTGAAAAGCTGTCTTTACAGGGCATTGAAGATACAAACGAAGCCCCTTTTCGAATAGGAAATTCGATGAAATACTCAAAAATACCCATCAAAATGTCATAACAAAGCCTATCTGTAAAGATGAAAGCTGATGTGTGCTATTTGAATGCATTCAAACCTGTCACATCCATCCCTGTAATCAGTAGGTGGATATCATGTGTACCTTCATAGGTAAGCACCGTCTCAAGGTTCATCATATGCCTCATACACGGATATTCATTGGTGATACCCATACCTCCGTGAATCTGACGTGCTTCACGGGCACATTCAAGAGCCATGAGGACATTGTTACGCTTAGCCATAGAGATTTGAGCCGGCGTGGCCTTGCCTTCATTGGCTAGGTTGCCCAGCCTCCACACCAATAATTGAGCTTTGGTGATCTCTGTAATCATCTCAGCCAACTTCTTTTGGGTCAACTGGAACTGGCCGATCGGCTTATCAAATTGCTTACGCTCAAGGCTGTATCGCAAGGCCGAATCGTAGCAATCCAGAGCAGCTCCTACAGCGCCCCAAGCAATGCCATAGCGCGCTTTTGAAAGGCATGACAAAGGTCCTTTAAGGCCTGATACATTTGGAAAAATATTAGACTTCGGCACTCTGACATCTTCAAATACGAGTTCGCCCGTAATGCTTGCCCTCAAGGACCACTTTCCATGTATTTCCGGAGCAGAAAAGCCTTCCATACCCCTTTCAACGATAAGACCCTGAATCTTACCTTCTGGATTTTTGGCCCATACAACGGCTATATCAGCTACTGGGCTATTGGTTATCCACATTTTAGAACCATTCAATATGACATGGTCTCCATCATCTGTAAAGTGTGTCTGCATACCTCCCGGGTTGGAGCCATGGTCCGGTTCTGTAAGACCAAAGCAACCGATCATCTCGCCCGAACCGAGCTTCGGCAAATACTTTCTCTTTTGTTCTTCACTACCAAACTTGTAAATGGGAAACATCACTAGGGACCCTTGTACGGATGCCATGGATCGAATACCGGAATCACCGCGCTCGAGTTCTTGCATGATGACGCCGTAAGCCATTTCATCCATACCGCCTCCACCATATTCAACAGGAAGACTTGGGCCGTAAGCACCGATTTCCGCAAGCCCTTTAAACAGGTGATTGGGACACTCTGCACGTTCGGCATAATCTTCGATGATCGGACTGACCTCCGACTTCACCCATTCCCTGACTGCTTCGCGTGCTAGCAGGTGATCCTCCTTTAATAGATCATCGATGACATAATAATCATGATGACTATACCTGTCTGTCTTTGAAGATTGTGCTTTCTGATTCATATGGTTTAATTATGAGCCGTAAAGGTATGATAATATGAATGGATTGATGGCTTGCTGAGCGGAAAAATAATCTAAAAACCCGCGTTTTCCCTTAGTACCACTCGGGTGGAATTACTGATAAATAAGGTGCTCCCTGCAGCTATCTTTGAATCACTGTTTAACCATGATAATCCCCATCTTTTAGATCGGACTTCCAACACAATGTAAGAAAAGAGTCCACCTGCTTTTTGATCTTTTGTTGATTTAGGACCTGAAAGATTGGTGGACTTTTCTGTTTCCATATTTGTAGATTAACCCGGCAAATACCATCTTAGGCAAAAATTCCAGATTATGAAAACAATAGTCTCTTTGGAAGGCCTTGAATTCAAAGCATACCACGGCTTTTATGATGAAGAAAGAAAACGGGGCAACAGGTTTATTTGTGACGTCTCCATAGAGCTTAAAAGCTTTGATTCCAATGATGACAATATCTTCGATACAGTCAATTATGAAGACGTTTATGCCATCATTGACGAAGAGATGAAAAAAACCTGCAAACTGATCGAGACAGTGGCATATAATATCATTGAAAGATTGAGGCATCTTGACAAGGTAACAGGGGCTAAGGTGAAAATCTATAAATTGAATCCCCCCCTTGTTGGTATTGCCTCTCGTGCCGTGGTGGAAATGAAGTTTTAAAACATCACATTTTTCAACATATGTTAGGAATTAAGTTCTTTCAAGTATTCGATTGCTTGTAATTTAACCGAGTAATACGATTAAGTTAACACAGAATTAAAACTTACACAATGAAAACACCTTTAGTGGCAATATTCTGCTTCATGAGTAGTATTGCCTTTGCCCAGGTTACCACATCTTCCTTAGGCGGTATCGTAACCAATAATGATGGAGAATCTTTAATAGGATCCACCGTCCTTGCAGTCCATATGCCCAGTGGGACTCAATATGCTGTAACAACATTTGATAACGGTCGCTTTACAATCAAAAATATGCGTATTGGCGGACCTTATACTATTACAGTGGAATACCTGGGTTTTACTCCAGGCGTAGAACAAAATGTTTATCTCGAACTGGGACAAAAACTCAATTTAAATTTTAATCTCCAGGAAGAAGGAGTCGTAGCAGATGAGGTGGTTATTTCCGCCAATATGGATCCGATTCTCAATGGTGAGCGTACTGGCCCTGCCACTTCTCTATCATCAGATGAAATCAACAATCTGCCTACAATAAGTCGGTCAGCTTCTGATTACACAAGACTTAACCCTATGGCTGCTGAAGGTGGATCGTTTGCCGGAAGGAACGACCAATTCAACAATTATACCTTGGATGGTTCCGTCTTCAACAATCCTTTTGGATTGGATGCAGCTACCCCAGGGGGGCAATCCAATGCCCAACCGATTTCCCTGGATGCCATTGAACAAATCAATGTAGCCATTGCTCCTTACGATGTAACTCAATCAGGATTTACCGGAGCTGCGATTAACACTGTTTCAAAGTCAGGCACCAATGAATTTCACGGAACTGTTTTTGGGTTTTTCAGAAACTCTGATCTAACAGGAGGAAAGGTAGATGGTGAGAGTATTTTCAAGGGAGATCCCAAGCAAACACAGTTTGGCTTTAGCGTAGGAGGTCCTATTGTAAAAAACAAAATATTCTTCTTCGCCAATTTTGAAAAAGAAGACAGATCCGATCTTGGGTCACTATGGGTTCCAAGCGGCAGTAGCGTCAATGGAGGAAATGTATCAAGAGTCAGTGTTACAGACATGAATCTCGTTTCCAGTCTATTAAACAGTAGATATGGGTATGATACCGGTGCCAGCGAAGGATATATTCACGACGAGGATAATGTAAAGGGACTTTTAAAACTTGACTTCAACATCAACAACAACCACAAACTGTCTGCAACCTATAATTTCCTAGATGCATACAATGATAATCCTGCTCACCCTTCAGCATTAGGCAGACGTGGTCCTGATTTCTTAAGCTTGCAGTTTCAGAACAGTGGTTATAGAATCAACAATACATTACATCAATTCAGGGCAGAGTTGAAATCATTCTTTGGTTCTAAATATGCCAATAAGTTCAGTGCTGGCTACACCCAGTTCCGGGATTCGAGGGATCCGATGTCTACCGCCTTTCCTGTAGTAAATATATCTAAGGATGGTATTCGATATATTATCGCTGGGCATGAACCATTTTCAATAAACAATGTACTGGACCAGGATGTATTCCAGGTCAAAAACGAGTTCAATATTTTCAGCGGAACTCATACATGGACCTTCGGAGCAGCCTTTGAACGCTTTGATTTCAATAATTCATTCAATCTTGGCGTTTACGGAGGTTCAGCATTTGCACCGGACATTCCGATCGAAGAATTTGAAGCATATATAAACAGTGGTGCCCTTGATGAAACAGTAGAAACAGCCGAAGCCGTTTTCAATTCCAACAATGCAAATGGAACTTGGGCACTTGCTGAAACAAATCTTGGTCAATTTTCAATCTATGCTCAGGATGAAATCCAACTCAATGATAACTTGAATATGAGTTTCGGATTGCGCTTTGATTTTCCACTCTACTTCAATACGGCTGATAAGATTCAGGAAAATATTGACAGAAACTGTTGCTATGATGGAGATATCGTTTATTCAGATGAAGAAGGCAATGATATCACATTTGCACATACAACACTGCCATCATCAACTCCTTTGATCAATCCTAGAATCGGATTTAATTACGACATCAACGGTGACCGATCGGCTCAATTGAGAGGTGGTACCGGTTTATTCTCAGGTCGATTTCCATTTGTATGGATTGGCAACCAGGTCGCCAATCCTAATTTCTATTTTTACAACATGACAGATCCAGACTTCAAATTTCCTCAGGTTTGGCGTACAAGCTTAGGATATGATCGCCAATTCGGAGATGGCTGGATAGCTACTGTTGATCTTCTTTATACGAAAGATCTGCAAGCTCAGGTTGTCAACAATTACGGTTTAAGGCTTCCTACAGGTTCACTATCAGGACCTGACCCAAGGCCTGTATACACCAATGACGACCGTGTTCTTGTATTTGGTGCTCCTACAAATGCATATGTGTTTACAAACGTAGATGGAGGATATTCATTTAATGCTTCTTTTTCCATTGAAAGAAACTGGAATGATACCTACTTAAAATTGGCCTATAATTACCTAAAAGCTACTGACGTAATGTCAATAGATGCCGAGATTTCCTCTGATGCTTATGACAGGAACCCAGCCAACCCAACTCACACTAATGCGCCGCTTGTTGCGCCATCATTATATGGTAACAGGCATAGAATTGTTGGTGTAGCCTCTAAGCGTATTCCATGGGCCAATGAAAACTTTGCCACCACGGTCAGTCTATTCTTTGAATACGTAGAGGGTAACAGATACAGCTATACCTATGCCGGAGATATAAACAATGATGGCTCTGTCCTTAACGATCTACTATACATTCCTACGGATGGAGAAATAGATCAAATGAATTTTAGTGGAAGCAATCAAGCAGAACAAGCTACTGCCTTAAAAGAATTTATAGCACAGGACGATTACTTGTCTTCCAACCGGGGATCGTTTGCTGAAAAATATGCTGCTCTTTCACCATGGTATAATACCTGGGATTTGAGAATACTTCAGGATATAGGTATCAAAGGATCGGATAATAAATTTCAACTTAGCATTGATATCCTGAATATAGGCAACTTGATTAATTCCTCATGGGGAGTCAGACAGTTTGCCACAGGTACATCTCTAGCTCAACCAATAGCGGTATCTGTTACAGATGGAAATCCGGTATACAGCTTTGATCCAGACCTTAAGAATACTTTTTTCAATGATTTTAGCCAATTCTCTAGATGGAGAATGCAAATTGGCCTTAGATACCGTTTTTAACAAATGAATTATTGATATTTTGAGCCGGGAATAATCCCGGCTTTTTTATGCTTTTCAATAGCTTTGATATATCGGATTGGCCAAGAAAGAAAGCCTATGAATTTTACAAAGGCTTTGATGATCCTTTCTTTAATGTAACAGCACAAGTGGATGTCACGGACTTGCTTGATTATTGTAGAAAAGAAAACCTGTCCTTTTTCATGGCTTGCATGCATGTATGCATTAGAGCGG
>RFSX01000038.1 GCA_009923745.1 Chitinophagia bacterium | reverse complement strand
ACCCCAGATGGGGTGGCAACAGGAACGGGTCAAGCGCCATATTTGGATTACACGCCGAGTAATGACGAGCAAAAAGACCTTGTTCGAGCGGCGCTCAAGGAATCGTGGGGTACATCAGACCATGATGATGTTGCGGTCTCCTGGGCAATACAGAACTCGCTACCGCAGCACCTTGAGGAGATTCAAGGTCAGATAATTCCTGCTGTGGAGAGAGCACGGACGCGGGTGCGCCAACGGCTCACTGCTGAAATCAATTACCAAGACAGCGAGCATGCCAAGCTTCTTGATCTTGAGGCTGCAGGCAAAGACGCCGTTGGGCTTTTCTATTTTGCGGGGCACGGGGTACAGGTCAAAGGGTCCAACTATCTCATGCCTGTAAATGTTGAGATCAACGATGAAGCCGATGTTGATATTGAAGCTGTTTCAGCTGCGGCCATTCAAGATCAAATGAGATATGCTGGTAACCGTCTCAATCTGATTGTGATGGATGCCTGCCGAAACAATCCCTTTATTGTTGATTATCACAGATTTATGAAATTGAAGACTCCCATATTTTTTTTGCAATTTTGTAAGCTTTCTTGCTATTCAGGGGTTAATATACCGTAAAACACCTAATACAGAAAATTAATGACATCCATCCAGGCCAGCAAAAAAAGAGCTAAGAAGACAGATACAATCCCCAGCACGATCCATATAAAAGGAGCCCGTTCTAATAACCTGATGAACTTAGAGCTGGAGATACCCAAGAATAAGCTCGTCGTCGTAACCGGCCTCAGCGGGTCAGGCAAATCCTCTTTGATTATGGAAACCTTGTATGCGGAAGGTCAACGCAGATATGTCGAGAGTCTTTCTTCGTATGCAAGGCAGTTTTTGAGCAGGATGAAAAAGCCGGATGTAGACTTTATAAAAGGCCTGTGCCCTGCCATTGCCATAGAACAAAAAGTGACCAGTGGCAATGCCCGATCTACTGTCGGGTCCATGACAGAAATATATGATTATCTGAGGTTGTTGTATGCACGCGTCGGTAAAACCTATAGTCCCGTTTCGGGGGAACTTGTCAAGAAACACCAGGTGGCAGATGTTGTTGACCATATAAAGTCATTGGAATCTGGCAGTAAAGTGCAACTTATTTATCCTTTCCCACAGCAGGACCCTGACCGCTATGTGGGTAAACAGATGGAGCTGCTTGTCCAAAAGGGTTTGACCAGGATATTCAGGAAGGGCGAGATGGAATATATAGAAGACATACTGGAAGCAGACAAATCGTTTATCGATAAGAAAATTGCTAAGGCGAAGCTGGATGATATGCGCGTTTTGGTTGACCGGTTTGTGGCAAGCGATGACGAGGAAAACCTGCAAAGGATTGCCGATTCTGTGCAAACAGCCTTTTTTGAGGGAGGCGGAGAGCTCGAACTTCTTTTGGAAAGCGGTAAAACGGTAGCTTTCAACAACAGATTTGAACTTGATGGTATCAGCTTTCTTGAACCATCCCATCAACTGTTTAACTACAACAACCCTTATGGAGCGTGCAAAACTTGCGAAGGTTATGGCCGTATTATCGGGATTGATCCCAACAAAGTGATTCCCAATGATAAGTTATCTATATATGATGGGGCAGTAGCCTGCTGGAAGGGAGAAAAGACAGGAAAGTGGCTGAAAAGGTTTATTGAGCTTGCACACCATTATGACTTTCCTGTACACAAAGCCTACAAGGACTTATCGGAAGAGTACCGCCATATGCTATGGCATGGCAATGAGGAATTATCGGGTATAAATGAGTTTTTTGATATGCTGGAGGCTGACAGCTATAAGATCCAGAATCGAGTTCTGATGGCCCGTTATCGAGGAAGGACAACGTGCACCAGCTGTGGAGGAGGACGCCTTCGTCAGGAGGCGACTTATGTCAAGTTAGGTGGCAAGAGCATAAATGAGCTTATCGATATTCCGATTGATGAACTTTATGCCTTTATCTCTGCGCTTAAGTTGACGGAACATGATAAGAAAATAGCTGCCAGAATATTACTTGAGATTAACACCCGACTTAAAACCATGATCGATATCGGCTTGTCCTATCTGACCCTTGACAGGGTTTCTTCCAGTTTGAGTGGGGGAGAGACCCAAAGAATAAACCTTACAAGAACGCTGGGGTCAAACCTGACCAACTCATTGTATATCCTAGATGAACCGAGCATTGGCTTGCATCCGAGAGACACGGACAAACTGGTAAAGGTCCTTGCCAAATTAAGGGACTTAAAGAATACGGTGATCGTCGTTGAGCACGAAGAAGAAATAATCCGAAGTGCGGACCATATAATCGACATTGGACCGATGGCAGGTATTCATGGGGGAGAACTTGTATACAATGGATCATACAACGATTTTGTATCTAAAGCTCAGGAAAGCTTAACCTCGCAGTATCTAAGAAATGATAAAGAGATCGAGTTACCATCAAGCAGACGTAAGAGCAGTAATTTTATAGAGCTCAAGGGTGCCCGGCAAAACAATCTGAAAGATGTTGATGTAAAATTCCCTTTGAATGCCCTGAGTGTTGTAACAGGGGTTTCGGGTTCTGGGAAGACCACGCTGGTTAAACAAATACTTTATCCTGCTGTCAAGAAAGAGCTGGGAGAAATCATGTCACAGGCCCCGGGGTCTTTTGACAGCATCCAGGGTAATTTCAATCTCATCAATAATGTAGAACTTGTCAACCAATCACCTATTGGTAAATCGTCAAGATCAAACCCTGCCACATATGTCAAGGCCTATGATTCTATTCGCTCTCATTTTGCGTCTTTGCAAGCGTCGAAAATAAAGGGATTCCAGGCAAAGCATTTTTCATTCAATGTAGAAGGGGGGCGGTGCGAAAACTGCAAAGGGGATGGCGAGATAACAGTAGAGATGCAATTCCTGGCTGACGTAAAGCTGACATGTGAAGATTGTAAGGGTAAGCGATTTAAGCCGGAAGTTTTGGAAGTCGAGTATAAAGGGAAAAACATATACGATGTTCTTGAATTGAGTGTCGAGGAAGCGCTAGAATATTTTAGTGCCAAGAAGGATATCGTAAGAAAACTGAAGCCATTGCAGGATGTTGGCCTCGGGTATATAAAACTGGGGCAAAGTTCCAACACGCTATCGGGAGGCGAGGCGCAAAGGGTCAAGCTTGCTTACTACCTCGGCAAAGAGAAGAGCACTGAGCGATTACTTTTCATTTTTGATGAGCCAACAACGGGTCTTCATTTTCATGACATCAACAAATTGCTTGATGCCATGAATGCTCTTGTTGAGCAGGGACATACCGTTCTCATTGTCGAGCATAACCTGGATGTAATCAAGTCAGCTGACTGGATTATTGACCTGGGGCCCGAAGGGGGAAGAGGCGGTGGAAAACTTCTCTATCAGGGCACCCCTGAGGGATTACTGAAGTGCAAGGACTCCTACACTGCCAAGTATCTCAGAGAAAAATTATCTTAGTAAAAAAGCATAGTCTATGAACCTTATCAACAAAGCTCCTCTGTTGTTATTGCTGGCCGTTTCTGTTTCCTGCACCTCAACAAAGCCATCTACTTTTGAATACCCCACACCGGAAGACACCTCTACCAGAGAAATCACAGATCAGATCAAAACTTCTTACCGCTTTGATGGTGTTTATGTAGACAATCAGTTTGATTGTGCGCGGATGAACGGATTTCGACAAATCAACGATACAACATTCAGGGTTATGGTATCACCCGAGAATACTCCCATAAATGAAAGTGCCTACTTTTCTTTTCGAATTAGGTCTGAACGTCATAGAAAAATCGACCTCGAAATCGAATATGCTGAACACCCCCACAGGTATGTTCCCAAGTTGAGCTATGATGGACGAAACTGGACAGCAATGGACAGTACGGAATTTGACACACTGAAAGGTAGTTTTCTGGCAACACTGCGATTACGCCTTGATGAACGCCCCCTCTTTGTCTCTGCACAGGAGCTGATGTGTTCGGACAATGCCAGGGAGTGGACAGACTCTTTAGCTTCCAGCCATGCTTTTATCAGTCAAGCTGTTGCAGGCCAGTCTAAGCGTGGCAGAGATATTCTTTTTTTGGACATCAATGAAACCGCTGAAGGTGAGAAGGATTGTATCGTTATAATCAGCAGAATGCATCCGCCTGAAGTGCCTGGTTATATGGCTATGCAGCATTTTGTTGAGCGATTATTGGACGACAGCAGACTGAGTAAGAGCTTTAGGAAAAGCCACAGAATTCTGGTATATCCGATGCTTAACCCTGATGGTGTAGACCTGGGGCATTGGAGACATAACACAGGAGGTATTGACTTGAACAGGGATTGGGCTTATTACAGGCAAGAAGAGACCAAGGTGGTTGTAGATCATATGGTACAGTTCGTAAAAAAGGAAAAGCTGAAAGTACTGGTCGGACTGGATTTTCACTCTACGCAAGAGGACATTTATTATACCCTGACAAATAACAGGAAGTCACACGTATATGGATTCAAAGACATATGGCTCGAAGGTATAGAGCGTTCCCTTGACGACTATAGCCCCAATGATGCTCCCTTTGACCTGGACCAGCCTATTTCTAAAGCCTGGTTTTATCTTCAGTTCGGAGCAGAAGGTATTACCTATGAAGTCGGTGATGAAACGCCAAGGAATTTTGTCAGGCAGAAAGCCATCGTGGCAGCAGAAGAAATGATGAAATTGCTTGTTTTGAGATAAATTTTTACGATCAATCCAACACAATGCCCTGTCGAATCCGTTTATACAGTAAAATGATACTTATGAAGTACCTAATGATAATTGCTGCACTTGCTGGACTGTACTTTGTGGGTTGTGCTAAAGAAGCTTTTGAAAGCTCCTGCTACAGTTTTGATATCAGACAATGTCAGACCGATGGATTTGCTTCAGAAGTACCTGAGTCTGATCCTGTGAATCAGAGAGAAAAAAAAATGGAAGCCTGGCTGGAAGATGCCGGTTACAAAGTAGAAGAGATTAAATTGCTTGTAAACTTCCATGCTGCCGTTTGCGAGGCCTGTGATGTGTGTCCTCAGGGCGACCGATATTTCATCAGGGTCAAGGACTCAGACGATAATCCGGATGCTGAGGAATTGCGCTTGCTGAACTTTGAAGCGACGCCTTGCGGTGACGCATTTTAACCCAAGAAATATTCAAATTGAGCTGTGTTTTCGGCCCGGGTTTGAAATCCGGGCCGATTAAACTAATTTTGCATTTTATTTTCTCACGTTTAATGCAAAAGCGATGAGGCTCTATAACAAGGTCAACAAAGACCTGCTCAAACAAAAGATGCAGGCAGATGACAGGAAAAGGATTACTCTGTCATTTTATAAATACGCTCAAATTGGTAACCCCCGATTCTTTCGCGATCATTTTTTCAAACTCCTGGACACGGTTGAAGTATTTGGACGCATATATGTTTCCTATGAAGGGGTCAATGCGCAGATCTCTGTCCCGGAAGATCGATGGGAGGATTTCAAAACGGCTATCTGCGACATTATCTTTCTCAGAGAAATAAGGCTTAACCGTGCAATTGAAGATGATGGTAAATCCTTTTACAAATTGACAATAAAGGTCAGGGAAAAGATTGTTGCTGATGGACTCAATGATGCCAGTTTTGATGTAACGAATAAGGGCGTCCATGTCAATGCTGAAACGTTTAACCAGTTGGCGGACAGCGAGGACACAGTAATCATCGACATGAGAAACCACTATGAAAGCGAGGTGGGGCATTTTGAAAATGCAATTACCCCAGATGTCGAAACATTCAGGGAATCACTCCCCATCGTTGAGGATTTGTTGCAGGACAAAAAGGATAAAAATATCCTCATGTATTGTACAGGGGGCATTCGATGTGAAAAAGCGAGTGCCTACTTCAAGCACAAGGGGTTCAATAATGTATACCAGCTTGAAGGTGGTATTATTGAGTATGCACGTCAGGCAAAACAGAAAGGTTTAGATAACAAATTCCTGGGAAAGAACTTTGTATTCGATGAGCGCTTGGGTGAGCGCATTAGCGGAGACATCATTTCCAAGTGCCACCAATGTGGGAAATCGTGTGATGTACATGTCAATTGTGCTAATGATGCCTGCCATATTCTTTTTATCCAATGTGAGAAATGTGCAGAAAAGTATCAGTCTTGCTGTTCGCTAAAATGCAAAGACTTCAATGCGTTACCCGAAGCACAACGTGATGGCTTGAAGACCAAGATTGAATTCAACGGCACCAAATTTGGTAAAGGCAGGTACAAGGCCATTCATAAGGATGATCCATTGGACCTGGGCTAGATCCCTCAAGTAATTTTACTTTTGCGGGCCTGAGTCATGAGTACATGGGTTTCTGCTACCGTGAATGCCAGGTAATAAATCATAAAGGGTATAGCAAACAGCTTGTCATCTGGCTCCCATATCTTGACATAGGCAAAGACAAATACAAAGCTGCCCATAAGTTTGAGAAATGTACTCATCACCATGATAGACAGAAAGGCGCCGGACCTTGAATTCTGTATAGCCCTCGCGCCCATAATCCAGATAAGCACAGACATGGCCGAAAAGAGGATCATGGTAGCCAGGCTTAGATATATATACTTATAGAGCGGCAGCAAGAAACACAAGGCCGAATACAGCAACATTCCTGCCAGGCAGGCATATATTAAAATACGTAGGAAAGATCGGGAACTCATACACAGCTATGGCTCCTATCAGGAAGCCGACGCTTCCTTGACATCGTTGGAAGGGATGCTTTTGATTTTTTGTCCCATATCACAATTTCCATTGAAGATGGCACCAGCCTGTACATTAAGTTTACCTGTCTGGATATCACCTATGACATTGGCACTTTCCCGGACATCCAGAGAGTCATGAACAAGCAATGTGCCTTTGAATGTGCCTTCAATAACGGCATTTTGACAAGTCGACTGGCCTTCTACTTTGCCCTCAGCGCCAATGATCAATTTACCGGAACATTGTAATGTGCCATCGACAGTGCCATCGATACGGATGTCACTTTTTGCTACAATTGTGCCTTCGATGTGTGTTCCACTGACGAGCATATTGATCGCCGAAGAAGGAGATGGATTAGCCATAGATGAACTGTTTTGTTTTTTGTTACCAAACATAAATCTTGATTATAAAATTATTTATGAATCAGGATATTTCAATAAGGGGTAAAACCTGGGATAATTTGCGGGGGAATCGGATTTAAGAAAAAGCAAAAGCCCAAAAATAAAATTGAGCTTTTGCCGAATTTATTTTTCTAGAATCGTGGACAGTAAACTGAACGTTTCTCAGGTCCACAGATTAGATAATTCAAGGAGAATTCAAAGGCACCATTGGCAGTTCCTGCCTGGTTCAATTTGGAAACAGTCATATCGTAACTGAAACCAATGCCGTAGTTGCCATAATCAAATCGAGTGCACAGAATAAAAGCATCTGAGTGGATTCCACCATCTACTTTGTTGCCTATTCTGTACCAGCCACCCAACTGCCAAGATTGTCCATCCGATCTTGAGCCCAAATTAAAGCGTCCTGATGCACCTACATTAATTTGTTTGTGTTGGCCTTGACTCATGTAGATAATGTTAGGCAATACACTGAAGTCTCTATTGACTTCAAATTCACCACCAGCATGCATTGTAATCCTGCTTGTCAGGTTTTCTTCATTTCCAAGGAACGAGACATTGGGTTGGTTCAGGTGATGCATAGCCAAGCCTACATAAAAGTTATTGGACTCATCTATCACATTGAAAAACATCAAACCGGCTGTCAGGTCCGCATGAAGAAAATCCGTATCCTGTATGTTTGCATCTCCACCAGGCAAAGTAGGATCAAAGCCACCATTGCCATCATGCTGAGAAGGCCAACGGGCACTTTCCAAATCTACACGTCTTTGAGAGACACCAGCGTCTGCACCAAAGACTAGATATCTGGCCGACTTTCTGTAACCACCCATTTTCTTGGCATAGGAGAATGAAATCCTTCCAGTAGTTGTACCGAAATTAAGTTCACCGGCACGGTCTCCCCAGAAGGTACCTCCAATACCGAAATAATCAGAACGCCCAACAGCTATTTTCTGATCATAGGAAACAGAATATGTATTATAGGCATCGCCCCGTAAAACCTGGGACCATTGATTTCTGTAATTGACCACAACCCTGGTATTACAATTCATGACACCTGTCATAGCCGGATTCAGGTTAAGTGGTGACATGTAGAATTGTGAGAAATGGATATCCTGGGCTACAAGACCGGAGCCTCCAAAAACAAGCATCCCCAGGATGACTAAATACTTCGTTAACTTCATCTTCATTAATTTATAATTCACTTTGGCGAATTTTCAAGGACAACTAAATTATAACAATTAATCTAATATTATTACAAAATTTATGGTTCAAGAATATAATATCCGTAAAATTCAATTTTTTGGATAGAAAACGGTTGAGCCATTTCACTTATATATCATTTATAAAACAATGAATATGCCATAAAATCACTGAAATTCAGTGTATTAAACATTTTTTCCACATGAAATTTCGTATTGAAACCGAGATACCCGATTACACGCCGCAAATACGATATGGGGAGGCTGTTTTATCATTAGGGTCCTGCTTTTCTGTGGAGATGGCCTCACGCCTGAAAAGGCTCAAATACAAGGTCATTGCCAATCCTGCTGGAATTACCTTTAATCCCATCTCAATTGAGCATACATTAAAGATGATCAAAACCGACGATTCGTTGCCTGAAGAGTCGGTGTTTTTTAATGGATCGGTGTATTGTAACCTTCATTTTCATGGCTGTTTCAACCACGTTGAGAAGGAAGAGCATATCAAAAAAGTTGAATCAAGTCTCTCAAAAGCAAGTCAGTTTATCAAGAACACCCGTTTTGTCATTCTTACATTAGGCACGGCCTATGTCCATGAGCATAAGGAGAGTGGTCAGATTGTCAATAACTGTCACAAACTGCCAGCTGGCAGTTTTATTAAGAGAAGACTGGGTGTAACTGAGATATATGAGTCATTAAGTACAAGTCTGGCCTTGATAGAGGAATTGAGTGATCACAAAGTAGAAGCCCTATTTGCTGTCAGCCCTGTAAGACATAGTAAGGAGGGCTTGCACGCCAACCAGCTAAGCAAAGCCAGTTGTCTGTTGGCGGTTGATCAATTGTGTGTCGAAAAGGCACATTGCCATTACTTTCCTTCCTATGAAATATTAGTTGATGAGTTGAGAGACTATCGCTATTATAAAGAAGATATGGTCCACCCTTCCGGGCAGGCAGCGGACTTTATTTTTGAAAAATTCTCATCAGCACTTTTAGCTGAAGATGAACAGGATATACGACAACAGATTGAGAAGATTAATAATGCCAAAGCGCACAAAGCCTTTAACCCGGATTCTGAGCAGCACAAGCTTTTTTTAGAGAAGCTTAAAGAGGAAACAGAAGCTTTTTGCCTAAAATATCCCCATATCGATATGGGCTAGGCCAGTCTTCTGGGAACAGATCCTTCAAGCTGGGTTTCCTCTCCCTTCCAGTCCAGTTCTATATGCACGAGGCCCGGAGACTTGCCCACTTCCAGGCTTCCAAGTACGTTGTCATACTTGAGCGCCTCAGCGCCATTTATTGTTGCCCACTCTATTAAGGCTTCAAGGGGAACATAGGATTGATATTTTTTTATCGTCTTGATTTCTTCCCATATTGAAAGCTGCCAATTGGACATGATGCTGTCTGTTCCAAGACACATCTTTGCATTACAATCCATGAATTGACGGTAGTCGGGCAAACGGTTTTCAATGTATAGGTTGGCATTAGGGCAGCTCACCCAATACGAATTGGTATTCCAGCGCAAGACGTTTTGAATATCCTCTTTTTCAGACATGGTGTTGTGCACAAAAAGAGTGTTTCCTTGAGGCACCATATGCTCAAGGGCGTAGTCTATTGAGGGTTTACCTGTGGCTTTAAATGCATCCAGGTTCATGCCCAGACCTTCATAGAAAGTCTTGAATCTGCCGGTTCCATTTATGAATAATTCATGTTCATCAGGTGTTTCCTGGTTATGAATGCTTGTCACGGAACCGGCATTGTTTGCTTCGTTAATAAATGCAAACAGCTCTGGTGTTACGCTATATGGAGCGTGAGGTACAAAGGACTTTTGATTCAGACCTTTGTCGGATTGAGACTCAAAAACACGCGAGTAATTACTAATGGTATCCCGCGTCATGCCCGGCTGAAGGAGATCGAAAAGTTCGATGAAGCTGTAGTAATGAATGGGGCTTTCATCCTTACAGCTTGCCGTATCTGTTTTATTACAAATATCACCTACGGCCTGTATACCTGCTTCATACATCTCCCTGTCTCTTTGGCGAATACCTTCAAGTATCAGCTCTTGTTCAAAATCACGCAATTTAACCACCTTGGTGATGAATGATACAAGGCCTGTACCCGTGTCGCAGATTCCCTGCATATGTGAAAGTTCCAGATGACAGTGTGCATTGACAAATCCAGGTAAAATGATGCCTTTCACTTTCTGTATGTCGACTGTGGGGAAGTCCTCTTGCTTACCAATTCTGACCAGCCTTCCCTCATCATTAAGTTGAATTACACCATTAGCAATGGGTTCACTTGTGACAGGAATGATGTAGTCGGCAGAAAAGTACTTCATTATTAAAGGTCTTTTGCAATGATGCCGGATTTCAGCCGAGGTAAGAACCAGGTGCTTTTTGGCGGCAGGGTTAGATGATTATCTGCCATCGTCGTCAATTCCCTGATGGCTACCGGATAGATGCAGAACCCAACACCACATTTGAATTTGCCTGTTTGTTTGATGAGCCTATCCATAGGTTCAGTACCACCGTAATATTTGATCCGTGTATCATTGCGCACATCTTTAATTCTCAGAATCTTCTGGAAGATGTGTTTATCCATAAGAGCACTGTCAAGAATAACTTCTCCCTCTTGTTTCTTGCGCGTATGCTTTTCCTTCCACATCAAAGAATACCATTGCCCGTCAGCCAGCATGGTCATTTCATGCTTTGTTCCCGGCTTCCGAGACTTCTTTAAAGGCTTGATTTTGAGGAAGCGAGACAATTCAGCCATGAATCGTGAGCTGGGCATGATATCAGAGATGTCAACGACCCGATTATAGTCCCAGATGTTGAGTTGGTTGAACGGAAAATAAGCTGTCAACAGGTTCTTGTATTTTTCTGCGTCAGACCCCAGGTCTTTGCTTGCATTCAGCAAGGAAACTGTGGTCGATCTGTGGTGGCCATCGCCGATGTATGCATATTCAAGCTTTTCAAAAGAATCATGGATTCGTTTCATGAGATCCCTGTCCTGCACCATCCAAAGCCGATGAAGCTCTTTGGCTATATCGAATTTAATTTTAATCGTGGGTTCTACTTTTTCAATGTTTTCAAGAACCTCCTCCATAAGATTGTCAATGGGGTAATAACCCAGAAGAACTGGCTTGACCAGGGCTTTTCTTTTGAGCAGAAGGTGCATCATCTGCTGCTCTTTGACGGCCAGCGTTCCTTCATGTGGAAGGATTTTCTTGTTGTTCAAATCTTCAACTGATGTGGCACAAATAAATCCTGTATGTTTACCAAATTCGCTCTGGATCTGGTATACATAATAGGCCTCCTCAGGATTCTTTGAATAAACACCGCTTGACCGGTATTCACGGTATTGATATTTTATACTTGCGAAGAAAGACTCAGGAGATGTTATCAGGTCAACTTTAGGGAATACCGCCTTGAACGGGTATGTGTTCATGGTTTCATTTAATTAGACAGCAAACTAAATAAAAATATATGTAAGTTATCCATTGTGCAAGCGCATAAAAAGCCGACAGGCTGAAGAATGCTGGGTGGCTGAACTTATATAAAAACATTTTATTATATCTTTCGAAAAATTTTTAAGCAATGATCAATATTACCTTTCCGGATGGCAAGGTTCAAGAATATGAGAGTGGAGTA
>RFSX01000037.1 GCA_009923745.1 Chitinophagia bacterium | reverse complement strand
TCGGTTGCAAATGTTTTTAACAACATTCCAACTTGGATTGCATTGGACGATACAGTTCATGTATGTGACCAAGTCGCAGAGGCAATTGATGTTGCTTCATCAATCACTCACATTGACACTACTAATGGTGCTCACGCCGGTTCACTTGGTGCTGGAAGTAACGGACAACTTAAAATCATTACAATGATTGTTGACGGTGGTTCTGGTGCAAATGATTCTGTTGTTACAGTAACAGGTGCAGCATGGGGTGGTGCTGGAACTATTACCTTTGCAGATGTTGGAGATACCGTAACTTTGCTATCTACTAACTCATCATGGGTTGTTGTTGGTTCTTACGGCGTAACTATTGCTTAAGGAGAAAAACCATGACAGTTAGATACGGTGCGAATGGTCAACCCATTCCAGAAAAGAAAAAACATTTGGGACTTTTACGTTGAAAATGCACTCATTAAAAATGAAGCATCAGCTTTGGGCCTGAATGTATCCAAGGACGAATTAATGGACCTTCAGTTTGGGGTAAACCAAAGCCCGGTCATTCGTTCCAACTGGACGAATCCTCAAACCGGCCAGATTGATCAGGCCTCCTTGCAGCAGTTCCGAACGGCTATTGAAAACAATGAGCCACTCAACCCGGAGTTTACAGCGTATTGGGCTGAGCAGGAAAAGCAAATTATAAAGGAAGCCCTTGAAGCTAAAGTGTACAGTCTTATCAATAAGTCTGTTTATACACCGTCTTGGATGGCTGAAGAAAGCTTCAAGCTTGAGAATTCAAAAGCAGATTTCCACTACGTAAAGATACCATTCAACGAAATCGATGGAGAGGGTGTTGAGGTTTCAGATGCCGATATTAAAGCTTACATGAAGGAGAACCCGGCGCAGTACATGAATGACGAAGAAACACGCACTGCAAAAATTGCTGTTTTCAACGTCGAGGCTACACAAGAAGATATCGACACGATCCTGAGCAGAATGAATACTCTGAAAAGAGAATTCAAAATAAGTGAGAATGATTCATTATTCGCCATCAGCAACAGGGGGTCATATGCTCCAATTTATGGTACCAAGGATCAGCTTCCTGAAACAGCAAGGGAAGAAATAGCGGCTCTTGAGCCGGGAGAAATCTATGGACCTTTCGTAGATGAAGACTTGATGTTTGTTGTAAAGATGATTGACAAAAGACCAGTAGCTGATTCAGTATCTGCAAGACATATCCTCAGATCAGCAGACAGGGTCAATAACCCACAATCTGTTGAAACAGCAAGTGCTTATATAGACAGTCTGCAGAGCTTGTTGAAGAGAGGAAGAGTTGATTTCGAAACTTTGGCAAGGGAGAACAGCCAGGATCCTTCAGTGGCTACCAATGGTGGTGACCTGGGCACCTTTACTCAAAGTACGATGGTTAGAGAATTTGCTGATGCCTGTTTTCTATATGGTAAAGAAGGCGGCATTTACAAGGTGACTACAGATTTTGGGGTGCACCTGATAAAAATTGAAGACCAGATTTTCAATGATAATGAAAACAAGTACAGGGTTTCAACTATCGTTCAGCCTGTCATTCCTTCACAGCAGACTCAAGATTCAGTTTATGATCGCGTAAGTGAAATTGTTGCCCAAAGCAGGTCGGCAGCAGACTTGGAGGAGGCTGTTGCAGAGTTAGAAGGCGTGGATGTACAGACCTCGGCTGCTGTGAATAAGAATGATTTTAATTTAGCTGATCTTGGTCCTGGACAGACATCACGTGATATTGTGATGTGGATGTTTGATTCAACGACGGGCCTTGGAGATGTTTCGCCGGAAGTCTACAGATATACAGACCCCGTTAACTACTACGATAATAAATATGTCATTGCTGTTTTGGATCGAATCATACCACAAGGCCTCAAGTCTATTGAAGATGTAAGAGACCAGGTGGAACCTATTGTTCTTAACAGGAAAAAGGGAGAAAAACTTGCATCTGAAATGAATGTTACAAGCCTTGAAGATGTAGCGAGTCAATATGGTACAGAAGTACAGACTGCATCCGATGTTGCCGTAACCAATGATTTTGTTGCTGGTGTTGGTAATGAGCCTAAAGTTATTTCTTCTGCTTACAGCCTACAACCACAATCTGTTTCAAAGCCAATAGTTGGAAACAGTGGTGTTTTCGTTATTTCACCGCTTAGCGTAAACGATGCTGGTGCGCCTAATAATATACCTTTTCTTAAGAGGAATATCTCAACAACAACCAAATCACAGGTTAGCTTCAGGGTTCTTCAGGGACTTAAGGATAAAGCCAGTATAAAAGATAACAGGGCAACATTCTTTTAGCGTTGGCCAGAAAATAAAACGGGAGCCCTCTTCTGAACAGAAGGGGGCTTTTTTATTTTACAGCATTCTATAAAAAAATCTCTGTGTAGTATGATTTTGGATGCTTCCCGTACGGATTAAAATCAAAAATCCAGTATTTTGTCGATTATTTCGTCACAAAACTGACGGTTTTATCATCATGCAATACGTACGGGGTGTTTGATCGTGCCATACTTCATATGGATCTGGATTCTTTCTTTGTCTCTGTCGAATGTCTGAAAAACAGCACATTCAAGGGCAAGCCTCTTATTATAGGAGGGAAGAGTAACAGGGGGGTTGTGGCTTCATGCAGTTATGAGGCCAGGCGTTTTGGTGTGCATTCTGCCATGCCTATGAAAATGGCTCTCAGGCTGTGTCCGCAGGCGATTGTATTGAAGGGCGATATGGACAGCTATTCAAAATACTCCAGGCTCGTGACAGATGTTATAGCAGAAGATGCGCCGGTCTACGAGAAAGCTTCGATTGATGAGTTTTATCTAGACCTGTCCGGTATGGACAGATACTTTGGTTGTTTTAAGTGGTCCCTGGAGTTGCGGGAACAGATAATAAAAGAAACCGGTCTTCCTATTTCATTTGGCCTGTC
This sequence comes from Chitinophagia bacterium, assembly GCA_009923745.1. Lineage (GTDB taxonomy): Bacteria > Bacteroidota > Bacteroidia > Chitinophagales > Saprospiraceae > RFSX01. The sequence continues at coordinate 9,179 of RFSX01000037.1, read as the reverse complement.
TATCAACAAGCTGGTTTCCAAGGTAGGTACAGGAGAAGCCAAGCCCAATGGAACCAAGGAAGTACAGAAAGGAGAAGAGAAGGCTTTTTTATTTCCCTTATCGGTTCGTAAGATACCCGGTATCGGAAAGGAGACCTACAAGAAATTGAGTTTCATGGGGGTTCGCAAAATCAAGACCCTGAGTGAAATACCTCCACGCTTACTGGAGCGTGAATTTGGCAAACACGGCAGAAGCTTGTGGGAAAAGGCTCACGGTATTGACAACACACCTATAGTTCCATACAGTGAACAGAAGTCAATGTCCAAGGAACGAACGTTTTCAGAAGATACGCTCAACCTCAACTTTATGCGCAACATGCTGCTTAAGATGGTGGATGAATTGAGTTTTGAGCTCAGGAAGGCGGAAAAGCTGTGTTCCTGTGTTACGGTCAAGATACGCTATGCAGACTTCAACACCTATACCAGGCAAAAACACATCAATTATACAGCCAACGAAAACATTCTGTCCCAGTATGTATGCGAATTGTTTGACAGCCTGTATGAGCGACGGCAGTTGATTCGATTGATAGGCGTTAAATACAGCGGACTGGTCCAGGGCAATTATCAGATAAGCCTGTTTGATGATACCGCTACTGATATTTCATTGATGCAGGAAAAGGATTGGATCAGGGAACGATTCGGTACCGATAAGATTATGCGTGCTTCATATCTGAATGCGCAAAAGAAAAAGCCGGGGACTGGCGACAAGGAATGATTTGATCGTCTTTGCACAAGCCACGATTTTAGTAAAACATGCTACAGGACGTGAGCTTAGAGTGAATCCTTTTTTTGCACGAGGGTGTCCAGTGAAAACTTTTCAAACTTGTCTATAATAGCTTCCGGCTTAATGGGCTTTCGTGGTCTAGCGGGGAAGCTTAGCGTGTCGATAAGTTCGGCATTGACCCAGGTATCTATAAGCGAGTCGATACTTGATTTGGCTTCTGACCGTATCTCATCCTGACAGATTTCGAAGCGTTCCTTTTTAAGGTCGAATTGCCTTTCGGTGTAATATTGCAATACAAGAGCGTCCATATCAGGACCCTCTGATTTGCATGCCGTAAGTAAAAGCATTGATATGAAAAGAAATTTTTTCATCGGTCAATGAGTTGTCGAATCTTATCGGCTTCTATTTCTCGAAGAGAGTCAAAATAAATACGGTATAGTGAATCACGGCGGGCAAAGCATGCTTCATCGTAAAATCTGGATAGGGAGTCTCTGTGGGAACGATATATGGAATCGGATAAACGCTTAGCCTCTTTTTCGATTTCAAGCTTTTCATATTCGCCACAGGAGATGGTGCAGAGCACTAGCACGCAAAGGAATATAATCCGCATGGAATGATTAGGCTTCATCTGACCGTATGTTTTTTCTTCTCAGCTCAAAATTTCTGCCCAGGTAGACTTTACGAACGATTTCATCTTCTGCCAGCTGCTCGGAAGTGCCATCACGCAAAATTCTTCCTTCAAACATCAAGTAGGCCCTATCGGTAATAGAAAGGGTTTCCTGAACGTTATGGTCGGTAATGAGGATTCCTATGTTTTTTTGAATGAGGCGGGCTACTATTTCCTGAATATCTTCCACCGCAATCGGGTCAATACCGGCAAAGGGCTCATCAAGAAGAATGAATTTAGGCGAAGCAGCAAGAGCCCGTGCAATTTCAGTACGGCGACGCTCACCACCAGATAAGGAATCACCGATATTGTGACGCACTTTTTCGAGTCCAAACTCAGAAATCAATTCTTCAAGCCTCTCGGACTGTTCTGCTTTTTGAAGATCGGTCATCTCAAGTATGGCCTTGAGATTGTCTTCGACAGACAGCTTTCTGAATACAGATGCCTCTTGTGGAAGATAACCGATTCCCTTGCGCGCCCGCTTGTACATGGGTATTCCGGTAATTTCTTCATCATCGATAAAGACCTGTCCTCCATCAGGTTTAATAAAGCCAACCATCATATAAAAGCACGTAGTCTTTCCTGCACCATTAGGGCCAAGCAGGCCTACTATTTCTCCTTGCCGCACATTAATGCTGACAGAATCAACAACCGTTCTTAAACCATATCTTTTGACCAGATTATTCGCCCGCAGTTCCATAAAATATTTCTTTGATAACGACATCAAGATCAAGGTCCCATGCCGGTTTCAGTTCTTCCAAAGATATCTCTTTAATTCTTTCCGGCTTCCTTCTGAGAACAACATTTCCAGATGTCCATTTGCCGTCACCATTCAAATCTTCTACAAGGCGAAGCTTGTAAGTTCCACTGCTTATCCGGTTAAATGCTCTGCTGTAACTGGATGCACACGCACCTTTTGATATCAAGGCATTACCCTTCAGCAATTCCCACGTGTAAATCGTATCGCTTGCATTGATAAAATTCAGAGTCATATTTCCGAAAGACTCGGGTTCATTGGTTTTAAGGGTAAAAACAATGGAGTCTTTATTGACCTGGTTATATATATCCACAATACCTCCTGAGTCAATTTTTATTGAATAATTGCTGTTGTGGGCAAGAGAATCAGATTGAATGAAAATGCTTTTTTCATTTGTGAATATCCTGTCAAGATTATAGACAGTGTTTGTGTCGGACAACTCTATTTTTGATATATCAAAAGACTTAAGAGGCTTATTCATCTTGATGGCAATACTGTCATCTCTGTGCGCAGTGATAATATTCTTCATGCTGCGGTCTGTTTTGAGGGTCATGCCTGCTGCCGACTCACGAGCTTTCCTGTTGATGATTGTGTCTGTTTGTTTGTCAAACCACACCAAAAACCTGCTTGAGTCGGAACGCAAGTCAGTATGCCACAGATATACACTATCACCTACAAGTTCATGATAGAGATATTGAGTGCTGTCGTCAATGTTATAAAAAGCAAGACTGTCGGGATTTGGAGAGAAAAATAATTTGATCAAGCCCTTTTTCTCTTGTTTGTATTCAACGAGCCGCGGTTCGTCTTTTTCATCAAATAATTCAAGGTCAATGTTTATAAGGCTGCTGTCATTCAAAATGAGGATATCATCATAAAAACCTACTTTTTCACTCATCAGATCGTAGAAGTAGTTTACATTCTCGTCTTTGAGAGTGAATACCTGAAAGCTGTCATTTTTGATGTTGTTCAGTTTGTAGCGCCCTGAGTTATCTGTCCTAGTAAAATAAAAAGGTTGAACCTGAGTGATGATGCTGTCATTAAGATTATCGTAGAGGCAAACCAAAACGTCTTTAGCAGGTTTTCCGGTTTCTGCGTCTGTAACAGTTCCGGCAACACTTAGGGAATCAATTTCATCACCGGTAGAAAATATAAATACAAAGTTCTTATAGATATTTGATTCAGTAAAATCCCTAATGGCATCTCCAAAGTTGATTTGATAGCTTACGCTATCCTTTAGAATTTCCTCTTCTGCAAATTCAACACGCACGCGTTTTCCACGAGCTGTAAATTTTAGGGGATAGTTGGTAGGCGGTGAGATAACAATTTCTTTTACGGGATTGGATAATTGAATCCACTCATTGAATTCCAGGTCAATAGGTTTTTTTACAAAGGAGGTTTGATAGTTCTGTTCTGAGAGAGCCTCTATAAGTATCGGGGGGTCTTCATCACGCGGACCGCCCTGAGGGTTTGAAAATTGCGCACACGAGGCCATTATCAAGATGGTCAATATGATGGCAATTAATATGTTTTTGCTCCTGGTCATAGTTGATGTAAAGTTAATCGTAGAATTCGGGCTATTTATTGCTGTGGTGTATTTCTTGGGTGAAATTTAAGAATCGTGTCTCTCAAGTAGGATTGATCGAGGTGTGTATAGATCTCTGTTGTAAGTATGGATTCATGGCCAAGCATATCCTGAACGGCTCTTAAATCAGCCCCTCCTTCCACGAGGTGTGTCGCAAAGGAGTGACGGAAAGTGTGCGGGCTGACCTTCTTTTTAATTCCGGCTTGTTCAGCCAGGTCTTTTATAATTGTAAATATCATTACACGGGTAAGCCCTTTGCCACGACGGTTAAGGAACATATAGTCTTCATAGCCTGCTTGAATATTCAGCTTGCTGCGATAGTTGTTGATGTAATAATTATTATGTTTTATCGCTTCTGCACTTATAGGGACGATTCTTTCCTTGTTGTTTTTACCCAAGACCTTGATGTATTCAATGTCCGGGTAGTAATTGGAAAGTTTTAGATTGACCAATTCGCTTACCCGCAGTCCGCAGGCATAGAGTGTTTCAAGAATTGCCCGGTTGCGGTGTCCAGTTTCCTCACTGAGATCAACGAGTTGGAGCATGGTTTCAATTTCTTCAAATGAAAGAACATCGGGAATTTTACGCTTCAGCTTGGGCCCTTCAATCAACTCGGTAGGATCGTCGGTGACAAGGTCTTCAAGGATCAGGAAACGATAAAAGGCTCTTATCCCGGATATTATTCTGGCCTGGCTTCTGTCACCCAAGCCAATCTTGTTGAGATATATAATGAAGTCCTGCAAACAAGCATATGTTACTTGTCCGGGGCTTAAGTCCAATCCAGCCAAAGCGATGAATTCCTGCAACTTTTGTACATCTCTAATGTATGCATCCACAGAGTTATCGGACATGGATCTTTCGAGCTTCAAATAAGCCTTGAATCCTGATATGCTAGACTTCCAATCCACAATATTCTGGCTAAGGTTCTTTACCGACGAAGATAAATGGATTTATTGTATTAATTCCTGATATGGGAAAGGGCCTCATCCAGGTCTTGTTTTAAATCTTCTGCATCTTCTAGGCCAACTGAAATTCTGATCAGTCCCGGCACAATACCCATAGCTTTAAAATGCTCTGGGCTCAATTCTTTCAAATAAGAGATTACGGGTGCATAAACCAAACTATCGTGACCGCCCCAGCTGACCCCCAGGCTGAATAATTGCAGGCTGTCGACAAAGTTTTTGATGGTCTCAATATCATCCGTGTCCAGCTCAAAACTGAGTAAGCCACTGAATCCGTTCATCTGCTTAAGACCCAAATTATATTGAGGGAAACTTTCAAGGCCTGGATAATATACTTGTCTAATGGCCGGATGTGCCTCAAGAAATTGTGCAATATCTAGACCGGACTTTTGATGCATCATCATCCGCGCAGGAAGGGTTCTCAAACTCCTGAGAATCAACCAGGCTTCAAAAGGTGCAATTTTGGCACCCAATAGCTCGTGTTCTGATTGAATGATAGCATCCATAGTCGTTTTATCGGACAGAATGAGACCGGCTACGACATCGCTGTGCCCACAGATATATTTTGAAACAGAATGCACCTCTATGTCTATACCGAGTTCCAGGGGTTTTTGAAAATAGGGAGATGCCCAGGTGTTGTCAATGATCGTTTTTAACCCGTGATTTTTTGCAAGTGAAGCAATGGATTGCAGATCCTGCAGTTCGAATTTGAGCGATGCCGGGCTTTCAAGATATATCAAGCGGGTCTTGTCATTTATAGCGGATTCAAATTCTTCTATATTTTTCCCGTCAACGAAACTGCTCGAAACATTGAACTTATTTTTGAGGTATTTAGAGATAAAATTGTTGCTTGGCCCATAAATGTCTTTCACAGTAATGATATGATCTCCGGCATTGATACAATGCAGAATAGCACTGCTTATGGCAGCTATACCCGAAGCACAAAGCTTGGCTTTTTCGGCTCCTGATAAAGCGGCAAGCTTGTCTTCCGCTATTCGGGCAGTGGGATTCATCAGTCTTGAATAAATATAGGCTTCTGCCTTATTGTTGAACGCTTCGTCAATATCTTCCCAGGACTCAAAAGTGAAGAGGGAATTCTGGTAGATGGGAGGAACCACTGCGCCATGTGCAGATTCGCGTTTATCATGATTCAGGGTAGTAGCATCTTTATATGTTCTTTTATCAGTTTTCATTTTCAGTGTTTTTGGAGTCTAAAAAGCAAGCGATGCCTGTAAATGCAAAGAAGTAGGCTATGACAATATTGATAAGGGAAAGAAATTGATAGGGGGCATATTCCAGGGCAGAAACCCCCAAAGTGGCAGCCATAAAAACACCGGACGGTGTCCAGGGTGCAAGATTTTCCATCATGGTACCAGCATCTTCAATGGAACGACTTAAGACTTTTCTGGGAATTTTAAGTTTGTCAAACTTAGCCTTAAAAGCTTCTCCAATAATAAAACTTGTAGCGTATTGATTTGATGTGGTAAGGTTTGTGAATAAGCTTGTAGTTAGCGCACTGCTAATAGCACTGGAAGGCTTTTTGATGCGTGTCATCAAGGTGTTAATAACAAGGTCAATAGCGTTCATAACTTTCAGGCTGCCTATGAAGGCAAAGATCAGTATCGTGATTGTTATTCCCTCAATAAGATTATACAGCCCTCCCCTATTCAGTATTTCCAGGACGGTACTGTCTTCCAGCTTGCTGGCCCCCATATCAATAGAGAATCCCTTATTAAAGCTTTGGAAAACTTCTTCAAAACTGAATTCCTGGAAGATGAAAGCCAGTAACATGGCCAGCCAGGATGATCCCAGGAGGGTGAGAATTACTGGCTTTCGTTTCACGGAGCCCCAGATCACGATCAATAATGGCAGCAAGAGAACGGGATTGAAATTAAATAGCTTATCTATGCCATCCAGGGTCAAATGAACCTGTTCCAGATTATGGCTTTCGGACTGCGCTGACCCAAAGGCGGCCGGGGATAACAGAATATACATAACAGCGGCAATAATGGCAGAAGGCCCGGTCGTATAAACCATGGATTTGATATGGTTCATCAGGTCGGTGCCCGTGGCCAGCGAAGCGATATTTGTGGTATCTGAAAGGGGCGACATTTTATCTCCAAAGAACGATCCCCCAACAATAGCACCCACAGTAATAGCCGGGTTAGCCCCATATATTTCTGATATGCCCAGCATAACAATTCCTATGGTGCCGGCTGATCCCCAGGAAGTCCCAGTAAGAAGTGAAAATACTATGCATATCATGAAAGAGAATATATAGATCCAGTCAGGATCGACAGCCGCAATGCCATAATATATCAACATGGGAATGGTCCCGCAAACAATCCAGCTTCCAATCAGCAGGCCTATACAAAACAAGATTAAAAGAACAGGGACCGACTCGCCTACCTTGCTGGTAATATGTGATTGTATGTATTCCCAGCTGTATCCATTCATCATAAGGAAAATACAACTGAAACTCAGCGCTATCAGAATGAGTATTTCCAGTGGAAGCATCCCTGCTTTAAAAACAACAGGGTGGACGAATAGCCCATAAATCAATAGAGCAATAAAGAATAACAGCGGCAGTATCGCTTTAAACAATTGAGGTGTCTTTTGATTTGTCATATGCTTAGGCTGATGCGCAACCTAAATATATGTTTCATAACCGAATAAATGAAAAAAGCCTGAACCGGGGAGGAACAGGCATACTTAATCGGAGTTAATAAAAGAAAAGGTAGGCGGAAAAATACTTTATACAAACTTAATTCAATGATTGCCTTAAGGACGACTTTGGATATTAAGGATAAATTAAAAGAAACAGCTTAGGATTAATAATGATTTAACCCGACTAGGGAATATGAATGGCCCCAACAGGAAGTTCTAATTCTCCAAACTCGATCATAGCATTAAAGAGGCATATGCGACTGTAGTCAGGCAAGTCCTCAATGTAAATTTCCTTTTCTTTTATTGCACCGGACTGTATAAGCCATGTTCGCTTAACACCCTGTAATAAAGGGGTATCCGGCGTAAACCAAACACCATCTTTTTCAAAGGCCAGGTTGGCATAATAGCTGTCAGTGATGGCACCATGACGGCAAATTATAATGTCATCATGCATTTCCCTTTTGGAATACAACTGTTCCAGGGGAGAACGGTCAGAATATTTTAAACTGTAATCTAAGGTGTCGCTATCAACAACGAGCAAGCTTTGAACCGGCTTAATCGAATAGGGGGTTACCGTGTATTTATATTCTTCTTTCCCATATTCAATTCTTAACTTGAAGATTCCTGGGCTAGAATTTGTATTAAGCTCTTCTGTGATTTTTTCAAATTCAACCGGATGGGCAGCAGTACCGTAGAGCTCCATTAGGCTACGGGTCATTCTTCTGGTGTGGTAATCCAGTTTGCCATCATAGAATCCTGCAACACCGGTATAATATGATCTTTCCCCTTCCTCCACTTCTTTGATTATATCAAGCGTCTTGTGCTTTGGCGCTCCACTGATGCTACCGGCAGGGAGTTGAGAAAAAATTATATCACCCAGAATATCATGATAATTTTCAGGAAGATCACCGCGCACCTCTGAACTCACCTGTAGCAGATTCTTTTCGGGCGTTTCAATTTTATCAATATACCTGAAGCGATGGACATGTACATTCTTTGCATAACGACTCATGTCATTACGAATGAGATCAACTATGGTATTATGTTCTGCTTTTTCTTTTTCATCTGCCAGAATAATTTGAACTGCATTATCGATATCAGCGTCTATTGTTCCCTTCATAGGAAAACTTGAAATGCAGTAATCATTAATTTTTATAAAACTCTCGGGAGAAAAGCAGACAAAATGCTTGTCGAATAAAAACTTGTAGGGTGCTTCTGAGGCAAGGAATAACTCATGCAATGAAAGCTTGCTGTACACTCTGCTCTTTGCTGTGAGGTTTAACAAAAAGCTGTTGCCATAATGGATTTCCTCCTGGACTCTTTCAAAGGCTTTCAGGTATTTATTCATGGGAAAAGCCTTTACGGCCTCGAGCGCTAGTTCGGAGTGTGTTGTCGTATAGCTGCTGAAGTTGCTGTATGGACCCAACTGGAAAAGGATACCTTCTGGAATCTCTCCGGCCTCCCAAACTTTGATCTTTTCCATTTCGAAGTCAACCAGGAAAAGGAATGGCTTCCTTGCTGATGCGAGCTTGTTAATGGCTTGGATGGCTTCAAGATGGTTCATTCGTAGCTTTAAAGGAAAAACATCACAATGATATAAACAAAAAAACCGGCAAGAGTTCCCCTCATGCCGGTTTAAATAGTTTGATCAGCATTATTTTTTCTTCTTCTTTATGATGATTATATCTTCAATGTCATCATCATCTAACTCAATGGCTTCAAACATTGTGAATTCCTGAAGGGCTACCTTCATCACATATTCTTCACCATTTCTTAAAAAG
>RFSX01000036.1 GCA_009923745.1 Chitinophagia bacterium | reverse complement strand
TCAAAATAATCGTCTTTACTTGAATCAATAACTAATAAAATAACATCTGCATCAGAATAAGAGCCACTTACAAACTTCATCATAGATTTGTGTAGTTTATTTTTTGGAGTGATAATACCCGGAAGATCAGAGAAAACAAGCTGATAATGATCATCATTAAGAATACTAAAAATTCTATGGCGAGTGGTTTGAGCCTTTGGAGAAATTATTGAAATTTTTCTACCCATAAAATAATTTACTAGTGAGGACTTTCCGACATTAGGCTTTCCTATAATATTAATGAACGAAGATTTATGAGTTTTTTTCACGTAATACAATGAATGATGTAAAATTAAAACATATAATTATTAAGATTGCGTAAAGATTAAAAATTATATGTTTTTATGAGAGAAATAACTATACAACACTACAACATTTTAATCTTGTATAGCTTAAATAACAAAATCTTATGAGGAAAATATAGTAATTAGGTATTTATCAGTACTCAACAATATGTAAAGGTTTTTTAAAAAAAAAACTGGATATAAAGAATTAAATTTAAATGTTTTGGAAACAACTAACATCTTTAACAATAAACACATATTATAAATTAAAAAAGCAGTCGCAATATTCCTTATTTTTCTTGATTTTACCCCTTTGCATATCTCGAAAATAGTCTTACCTTTGCACCTCATTTTTTTAAGCTGAAATAAAATACTATATGCCTACTATTAATCAGTTGGTACGAAAGGGCCGCAAAAAGATTGTGGAAAAGAGTAAATCCAGGGCTCTGGAAGCGTCTCCGCAAAAGCGTGGTGTTTGTACAAGGGTATACACAACAACCCCTAAGAAACCTAACTCTGCATTGAGAAAAGTTGCTAAAGTCAGATTGACTAACGGCATTGAGGTTATCGCCTACATTCCGGGGGAAGGTCACAACCTACAGGAGCACTCTATTGTCCTTATCAGAGGAGGTAGGGTAAAAGACCTTCCGGGTGTTCGATACACTATCGTCAGGGGCGCACTGGATACAGCCGGTGTTGAAAAAAGATTGCAATCACGATCAAAATATGGTACTAAAAGACCTAAATAAGATTTAAGATGAGGAAAAGAAAACCAAAAAAGAGAGTACTTCAACCGGATCCGCGTTTTAATGATCCGATGGTAACACAATTCGTGAACAACATGATGTGGAGCGGAAAGAAATCTGTTGCATATGCCTTGTTCTACGAAGCAATGGACATCGTACAGGAAAAAACAGGTGAAGATCCTCATGATGCATGGAAAAAAGCATTGCAAAACATCACACCTAATGTTGAGGTGAAATCTAAAAGGATTGGAGGTGCCACTTTTCAGATACCTCAGGAGATCAGACCTGCCCGAAGAATTTCTGTAGGCATGAAATGGCTTATCAAGTATTCAAGAGCCAGAAACGGGAAAGGATATGGTGAAAAATTGGCTGCTGAAATCATGGCAGCATCCAAAGGCGAAGGCGCTGCTGTAAAGAAGAAGGAGGATACCCACAAGATGGCCGAATCCAACAGAGCCTTTGCGCACTTCAGATAATCAAGCATTATATAACAAGAATTAGATAATACTTAATCTTTTAAATAAAAATGGCTAATAAAGATCTTTCATTTTTAAGAAATATTGGAATTGCTGCCCACATTGATGCCGGTAAGACAACAACGACAGAACGTGTGCTTTTCTATACAGGTTTGAGTCATAAAATTGGTGAGGTCCACGATGGTGCTGCTACCATGGACTGGATGGAGCAAGAGCAAGAAAGAGGTATTACAATTACCTCTGCTGCTACAAAAACCAAGTGGAACTGGAAGGGTAATGAATATCCTATGAACATCATTGATACGCCGGGTCACGTTGACTTCACAGTTGAAGTAAACAGGTCACTTAGAGTTCTTGATGGTTTGGTTTTCCTTTTCTGTGCAGTATCTGGGGTTGAGCCACAATCCGAGACTAACTGGAGACTTGCAGACAACTACAAGGTGCCAAGGATCGGCTTTGTAAATAAAATGGACAGATCTGGAGCTGATTTCTTTTCTGTCGTAAGAGACGTTAAAGAAAAATTGGGATCAGATGCCATTCCTCTTCAGGTGCCTATTGGAGCAGAGGAGAACTTCAAAGGTGTGGTTGATCTTATCACAAACAAAGCTATTGTTTGGAATGAAGAAGACATGGGAATGACCTATGAAGAAGTTCCCATTCCTGATGATTTACAAGATCTGGTTGCTGAATGGAGAGAGAAGCTTCTTGAATCTGTTGCAGAGTATGATGACACACTTCTTGAAAAATTCTTCGAAGATCCTGACAGCATTACTGAAGAAGAAATGATTGCTGCTGTTCGAGGAGCTGTCATAGATAACAAATTCGTTCCTATGATGGCCGGTTCAGCTTTTAAAAATAAAGGAGTGCAAGCTGTATTGGACGCAGTATGTGCTTTCTTGCCTTCTCCTGTTGATGTAGGAGGAATTGTTGGAACGAACCCTAAGACAGAAAATGAAGAGGAAAGGAACCCAACCAATGAAGATCCTTTTACTGCTCTTGCCTTCAAGATTGCTACAGACCCTTATGTAGGACGTTTGTGCTTCTTCAGAGTATATTCTGGTGCTTTGGATGCCGGTTCTTATATCTACAACTCTAGAAGCGATAGAAAAGAAAGGATTTCAAGGCTTTTCCAGATGCACTCCAACAAGCAGAATGCTATTGAAAGAGTAGAAGCGGGAGATATTGCTGCAGGTGTTGGTTTCAAGGACATCAGAACAGGTGATACGCTTTGTGCCGAAGGCCACCCAATCGTTCTTGAGAGTATGGTCTTCCCGGATCCTGTAATCGGTATAGCTGTTGAGCCTAAAACTCAGAAAGACATCGATAAGCTGGGAATGGCGTTGGCCAAATTATCTGAAGAAGATCCGACTTTCAGAGTAAAATATAATGAAGAGACCAACCAGACGGTAATCAGCGGTATGGGTGAGCTTCACCTTGAAATAATACTTGATCGACTTAAGAGAGAGTTTAAGGTAGAATGTAACCAGGGCGCTCCTCAGGTTAACTACAAAGAAGCTCTTACAAGCACGGTTGATCATACAGAAAGATTGAAGAAGCAGTCTGGTGGTTCCGGTTTGTTTGCACAGATGCAATTCGAACTCGGACCTGCTGATGAAGAATTCCTTGAATCAGACGACTTCAAAGCTGGGAAAACAAGGCTCCAGTTCGAGAACAATATATTCGGAGGTTCAATTCCAAAAGAATTCTTCCCATCGATCATTAAGGGTTTCAACTCTATGATGGATAATGGTGTATTGGCGGGATACGGTATCGAAAGTATGAAAGTAAGACTTTACGATGGTGCTACCCACGCAGTGGATTCCAAGCCTATCGCTTTCGAACTATGTGCTAAGGAAGGTTTCAAGGCGGCAGCCAAGAGTTGTGGTCCTGTTCTTATGGAGCCGATCATGTCACTTGAGGTTATTACTCCTGAAGAATATGTTGGTTCTGTTATCGGTGACCTCAACAGAAGACGTGGTCTTCCTAAAGGTCAGGATACAAAAGCAGGAGGTGCTGTAGTGATTTCCGCTGATGTCCCATTGGCAGAGATGTTCGGTTATGTGACGCAGTTGAGAACTATTACATCAGGTCGTGCCAGCAGCACGATGACATTCTCTCATTATGCGCCAGCTCCTCAAGGAGTGGCAAAAGAAGTAATTGAAAAAGCTAAAGGCACTGTAGAAGTATAAGTTTAAAATAATTCCGGGTTTTATCTTGTATAATTCCCGGAATGAAGCTACTTTTGCAGCCCATTTTAATTGATACAAAGAGGTTATGAATCAAAAAATCAGAATTAAGCTTCGTTCTTACGACTACAACCTGGTTGATAAGTCAACGGAGAAGATCGTGAAAACAGTCCGAAACAGCGGTGCTGTGATCTCAGGTCCGATTCCTCTGCCGACAGATAAAGAAGTGCATACGGTGTTGCGTTCGCCACATGTCAACAAAAAATCTCGCGAGCAGTTTTCTCTTCGGACCCACAAGAGACTTATAGAAATATTTACACCTACGCAAAAGACAGTGGATGCACTTTCAAAGTTGGAATTACCAAGCGGTGTAGATATTCAGGTTAAGCTTACTTAACCCCGGCGTTTTCACATATTATTTTATTTGAAATTAAAGCTATGGTCATAGCTATGACCTGCGAGCATATTTTGCTAAATATATAAAGATGAATGGTTTAATTGGAAGAAAAATAGGCATGACCAGTGTCTTCAATGCAGAGGGAAAAAACATCCCCTGTACTGTTGTTGAACTGGGTCCAAATGTGGTCTCTCAAGTTAAAACCGAGGATTCGGATGGTTACAACGCTCTTCAGCTTGCTTACGGGGAGAGGAAAGCCAAAAGAATGACTGCACCTCTTAAAGGACACCTTAAAAATGCAGGTGTTGAATCTGTACAGAGAATTGCTGAATTCCGTAACTGCAAGCTTGAAAAGCAGATTGGCGATAAGGTAAATGTTGATGAAGTATTTGCGGAAGGCGATGTCGTCAGTGCAATCGGTGTTTCAAAAGGTAAAGGTTTCCAGGGTGTTGTTAAAAGACACGGCTTCGGTGGTGTTGGACAGGCAACGCACGGGCAGCATAACAGAATGAGAGCTCCGGGTGCTATTGGTGCGTGTGCGACGCCTTCAAAAGTGTACAAAGGAACAAGGATGGCAGGCAGGACCGGTGGTAATAGAGTAAAGACCAGAAATCTTAAAGTTGTAAAGATTCTTCCTGAAAAGAATTTATTGTTGGTTAAAGGATCTGTGCCCGGTCACAAAGGTGCAATCGTAATAATTGAAAAGTAATCGTCATGAAAGTAGATGTTTACGGTACAAATGGAAAAGCCACAGGCAGAAAAATAGAATTGCCTGATGAAATATTCGGCATTGAACCTAACGAACATGCTGTGTATCTTGATGTAAAAGCCATCCAGGCTAACGGAAGACAAGGTACGCACAAGGCAAAGGAAAGAGGTGAGATCGCAGGATCAACCAAGAAGATCAAAAGACAAAAAGGTACAGGTACCGCACGTGCAGGATCGATTAAAAACCCTTTGTTCAAAGGTGGAGGACGTGTTTTTGGTCCTAGACCCCGTTCTTATGGTCAAAAGCTGAATAAGAAAGTTAAAAGACTTGCCAGAATTTCTGCATTGTCAGCAAAATCTGCTGCAGGCGCTATTAAGGTTGTGGAGGATTTTACTTTCGATCAGCCCAAGACAAAAGAATATGTCAATGTTCTTAAGAATCTTGAGCTTGCCAACAGCAAGACACTTCTCGTAGTTCCTGAGATGGATAAGAATCTTGTTCTGTCTCAAAGGAATGTAAAAGAATCACGAATCACATTGGCAAAAGATATCAACACATTGGAAATTATGAAGGCCAACACGCTTTTGATTTCTGAAGCTTCAGTAGATAAGATAAAGGAAACACTATCAAAGTAAGACCATGGGAAAGAACATTTTAATAAAGCCTATCATCTCGGAAAAGTCAGAATATCTGTCTGGTGATTTCAATCAATACAGCTTTGTTGTCAATAGAAAGGCGAACAAAATTGAGATTGGAAAAGCTGTTGAAGAAATGTACGGCGTACAGGTTTCTTCAGTCAACACAATGATTATGCCCAGTAAATCCAAGGTTAGAAATACCAGGTCAGGCATGCTCAGAGGTAGTGTGAGTGCATATAAGAAAGCTATTGTTAAACTAGCTCCAGGAGAGGAGATTGATTTCTTCGGAGATATATAATCTAGGAAAATGGCAGTAAAAAAACATAAACCAGTATCCCCGGGTAGACGACATTACGTTTCGATAACAAACGAAAAGCTGTCCAGTACACACAGTAATCCTGAAAAGGCGCTTACAAAAGGTAAGAGCTACACAGGTGGTCGTAACCATAAAGGAAAAATGACTGTTCGCAACATCGGGGGTGGACACAAAAGAAAATACAGGGTAATTGATTTCAAGCGTAATAAGGATGGTGTTCCTGGAACAGTGAAGAGCATCGAGTATGATCCGAACAGATCTGCTTATATCGCGCTTATCAACTATGCTGATGGTGATAAGAGATACATCATTGCTCCTGATAAAATTCAGCTTGGTGATAAAATCATGTCTGGTAAGGATGCTACTCCTGATGTAGGTAACGCAATGTTCCTGTCTGACATTCCTCTCGGTTCTTCTATCCACGCGATTGAAATGAACCCAGGTAAAGGAGCTCAGTTGGCCAGAAGTGCCGGTACTTATGGTACAATGGTAGGTCGTGAAGGCAAATACGGTATCATCAAATTGCCAAGTGGTGAAGTGAGACGTATCCTTTTGACATGCCGGGCTACCATCGGAACTACTTCGAACCCGGATCACGGTCTTCAGGTTCTAGGAAAAGCCGGTAGAAACAGGTGGAAAGGTAACAGACCTCGCGTTAGAGGTGTTGCGATGAACCCGGTTGATCACCCCATGGGTGGTGGTGAAGGTAGAGCTTCTGGTGGTCACCCTCGTTCAAGAACGGGTGTATTCGCCAAAGGTCAAAAAACAAGAAACCCTAAGAAAGCTTCTAGCAAGCTGATTATTTCAAAAAGGAAATCTAAAAGTAAAAAGTAATTAAAGGATGGCTAGGTCAATAAAAAAAGGTCCATACGTATACCACAAGCTTTTGAATAAAGTGGAAAAAGCTCAGGCTTCAAACAAGAAATCTGTGATCAAAACATGGTCGCGTTCTTCAATGGTGATTCCTGACATGGTAGGGCTGACAATAGCGGTACATAATGGTAAAACATTTATACCGGTATACGTGACAGAGAACATGGTTGGACATAAACTGGGTGAATTTTCCCCAACTCGAACTTACAAAGGTCATTCTGGAAACAGAAAATAAAAACTGATTAAACTATTTGTGATGGAAGCAATAGCTAAAATGAAAAATATTCCCCTGTCGGCACGAAAAATGAGATTCGTGATTGACAGTGTGAGAGGGAAATCAGTAGATGAAGCATTGGCAATTCTGAAGTTTTCAAAAAGAGAAGCTTCGGAAATGGTTGAAAAACTATTGCTTTCTGCTGTTGCCAACTGGGAGAACAAGCTGGACATGATGTACAACGCTGACGAATATGAGCTGTATGTCAAGGAAATTTTCTCTGATGAGGCTGGAATGCTTAAAAGGTTTCGACCAGCTCCTCACGGTAGGGCACACAGAATCAGAAAAAGAATGAACCACCTTACAGTAGTGCTTGACAATAAAGTAGAGATTGAAACAGAAGTGGAAGAAGTTATTGATAATGAAAACATTGAAGAATAATTGATATGGGTCAGAAGACGAATCCAATAGGTAACAGGTTAGGTATCATCCGAGGATGGGAATCCAACTGGTATGGAGGCAAGGACTTTGCTAAAAAAGTAGTTGAAGACGAAAAAATCAGAAACTACCTTACTGCCAGGATACAAAAAGGGGGTATCGCCAGAATCATTATCGAAAGAACCCTTAAGCGTATCACAGTTACTGTACACACATCCCGCCCCGGTATTATCATCGGTAAAGGTGGCCAGGAAGTGGACAGAATCCGTGAAGAGCTTAAAAAACTGACAGGACAGGATGTACAGATCAATATCGTTGAAATCAGAAAGCCTGAACTGGATGCCAACATCGTGGCAGAATCTATTGGAAAGCAACTTGAGGCTCGTGTAAACTTCAGGAGAGCTATTAAAATGGCTATACAGTCCACCATGCGTGCTGGAGCTGAAGGTATTAAAGTCAGGGTAAGCGGTAGATTGAATGGTGCTGAGATGGCACGCTCTGAAGAATTCAAAGATGGTAGAACACCATTGCACACATTCAGAGCAGACATCGATTACGCCTTGTTCGAAGCTCAGACTGTTTACGGAAAGATTGGTGTCAAAGTGTGGATCTGCAAAGGTGAGGTTCTTGGTAAAAGAGACCTTTCACCAAATGTAGGTGAAGCCAACGCCAAGCCTGGCAGAGGAGGAAGAGGCGGAGGAAGAGGCCGCGGCGGTTCTAGAGGTGGAAAAAGAAGATAATTAAGAACATCATCGATTTAAAATAATCACGAAATGTTACAACCTAAACGAACAAAATACAGGAAGCAACAGAAGGGACGCAACAGGGGACTTGCCAGGAAAGGCAGTTCAGTTGATTTCGGATCTTTCGGATTAAAGGCTATTGAAAATGGTCGTATTACAAACCGTCAGATTGAATCGGCAAGGGTTGCGATGACAAGATACATGAAAAGGGAAGGAAAAGTATGGATCAGGATATTCCCTGACAAACCGATCACTTCCAAGCCTCTTGAGGTAAGGATGGGTAAGGGTAAAGGTAACCTTGACCATTATGTTGCACAGGTCAAAGCAGGGCGTATCATGTTTGAATTGGATGGTGTTCCAAGGGCTGTTGCTGAGGAAGCATTGAGACTTGCAGCACAAAAATTGCCTCTATTAACCAAAACGGTAACCAGACCGGATTACATAGATTAAGCACAATTTTTATATAAAATGGCTACTAAGAAATTTATTGAATTACAGGACTTCACAGTTGAGCAATTGCACAGCGAGCTGGAGCAAACCACCAAGCAGTACCAGAAGCTAAAGTTTGATCATGCGCTGAAAGGCCTGGAAAACCCTCTTGCATTGCGTGAGGTAAGAAGAGATATTGCCCGCTTGAGAACAGAAATCCGCAGAAGAGAATTGGCGGAATTGTCTGAAGAACAACTGGCCAATAGATCCAAAATAATTAAAAGACGTAGAAATAACAGATAATATGTCATCAGAAACGTATACCAGTAATAAGAAGCAGCGTATCGGTATTGTTAAAAGCAGCAAGATGGATAAAACCATCACTGTAGCCGTTGAAAGAAAGCTGAGACACCCGATTTACGGAAAGTTCGTGAAGAAAACCAAGAAGTTCGTCGCTCACGATGCTAACAATGATTGCAATGAAGGTGATTTGGTACGCATTATCGAATCCAGACCTCTTAGTAAGAGAAAGCGCTGGAGATTGGTAGAAATTATAGAAAGAGCTAAATAATATAGATCATGATTCAGCAGGAAAGTCGATTAAACGTAGCAGATAACTCAGGTGCCAAGGAAGTCCTTTGCATCAAGGTTTTGGGAGGATCCAAGAGAAGATATGCCTCCATTGGCGATACAATCGTGGTTACCGTTAAGGACGCTTCCCCGGGAGGTGTTAAAAAAGGAACGGTATCCCAGGCTGTTATCGTGAGAACAAAGAAAGAAATTAGAAGAAAGGACGGATCATACATTCGATTTGATGACAATGCTGTTGTTCTTCTAACCGCAGCTGGTGAACCAAGAGGGACACGTATTTTCGGGCCTGTAGCCAGAGAGCTCAGGGAAAGAGATTATATGAGAATTATTTCATTAGCACCAGAAGTGCTATAAGATAAATATTATGAAGAGAATCGATTCACATAAAACACACAAGCTCCATATCAGAAAAGGAGATAAGGTGGTCGTCATTTCAGGCTCTTATAAGGGTAAGGAAGGCGAAGTGAAAGAAGTATTGCCAAAAAAGTACGCAGCCATTGTTGAAGGCGTCAATCTTGCAAAAAAACACACCAAGCCAACAGCGGATAACCCGGGCGGCATCAATGAAATTGAATTGCCTATCCATCTGTCTAACTTGATGTTGGTCGATCCTAAGACGGGAGGAGCAACACGTGTTGGAAGAAGAAAAGAAGGTGACAAAAGCGTACGCTATTCAAAAAAATCAGGAGAAATAATTAAGTAATGAGTTACGTACCAAGACTTAGAGAGCATTATAAGGAAGTTGTAGTTCCAAAGTTGATGGAAAAATTCCAATACAAATCTGCAATGCAGGTTCCGAAATTGGTTAAGATATGCATCAACCAGGGTGTTGGTGATGCCACACAGGATAAAAAATTGGTTGACATCGCTGTCAATGAAATGTCTATGATTGCCGGGCAAAAAGCTCAGGCTACGATAGCCAGAAAATCGGTATCAAACTTCAAATTGAGAGAAGGTATGCCGATCGGATCTAAAGTAACCTTGAGAAAAGAGAAGATGTGGGATTTTCTTGACAGGTTAATCGCAGTAGCCCTTCCAAGGGTAAGGGACTTCAGAGGAATCAACGATAAAAGTTTTGACGGAAGAGGCAATTACACTCTTGGTATCAAGGAACAGATCATTTTTCCTGAGATCGATATTGATAAGATCAACAGGATCAGTGGTATGGATATCAATTTTGTGACAACGGCTCAGACAGATGCTGAGGCACTTGAGTTGTTGAAATTATTGGGTATGCCATTTAAAAATCAAAGAAATTAATCTATCATATTATGGCTAGAAAAGCATTAATAGCGAGAGAAGAAAAACGTAGAAAGCTGGTAGAAAAATATGCCGATCTCAGAAAACAGCTTAAAAAGGAAGGCCGTTGGGATGAGCTCGATAAACTACCTAAAAACTCTTGTCCTGTCAGATTGCATAACCGATGTAAATTGACAGGTAGACCAAAAGGGTACATGAGAAAATTTGGAATCAACAGGGTAACATTCAGGAAAATGGCCCTGGAAGGTAAGATTCCCGGACTAACTAAATCCAGCTGGTAAAAAGAATTAAAGATGGCAGTAACAGATCCAATTGCAGATTATTTGACGCGAATCAGAAATGCGCAGCAAGCTAGACACCGAATTGTTAAAATTCCGATGTCAAAGATGAAAAACAGCATTACTGAAATCCTGTATGACCAGGGATACATCCTTAAGTACAAGTTTGACCAGGAAGATGGCAAGCACGGTACCATAAGCATAGCCCTGAAGTATGACACAAGGACAAAAGAGCCTGTGATCAAGAAGATGGGAAGAATCAGTAAGCCAGGATTGAGAAAGTATGTTCCGGCAAATGATATTCCTAGAGCTATTAATGGTTTGGGAATAAATATTATTTCAACATCAAAAGGCGTAATGACTGATAAGCAAGCCGTAAAAGAAAATGTAGGCGGCGAACTTATTTGTTACGTATATTAAAATTTAAGACCCATGTCTAGAATCGGAAAAGCTCCAATAGATATTCCTGCAGGTGTGACGCTTGAAATTTCAGCGGGCAACCTCGTAACTGCTAAAGGACCTAAGGGAGAATTGTCTCAGCAGGTAGATCCGGACCTTATTCTAAAAAATGAAGAGGGCATTCTAAGTGTTGAAAGGCCTACAGAGCAGAAAAGACATAAGTCGATGCACGGATTGTATCGTTCATTGTTGAACAATATTATTACAGGTGTGTCCGAAGGCTTCAAAAAAGAACTTGAATTGTACGGTGTAGGATACAGGGTGAGCAACACAGGAAACCTTGTTGAATTCGCTCTAGGATATTCACACCCTATATTTTTCTATGTACCGGATGAAATAAAAGTGACTACGGAGATGGAAAAAGGGAAGCCACCAACCATCATCCTGGAAGGTTCAGATCTCCAGTTGCTTGGTCAGGTTTCTGCCAAGATCAGATCCTTCAGAAAGAATGAGCCATATAAAGGAAAAGGTATCCGATTCAAGGGTGAACAAATTAGAAGAAAAGCCGGTAAAACTGCTGGTGCTTAAATAATTGAGAAATGGGAAGTAGATTAACAACTAAACAGAAGATCAGGCTCCGCGTAAGAAACAAAATCAGCGGAACTCCTGAAAAGCCAAGGCTTGCTGTATTCAAAAGCAATAAATACATCTATTGCCAACTCATAGACGACCTCAATGGTAAAACTTTAGCAAGTGCTGACTCTAAAGCTCTTGGAGGAGGTGCAGATGTCGAATCTGCTAAGAAAGTGGGTCAGAGCATAGCTGAAAAAGCCCTCGCCAGCAAATTAGAAGATGTGGTATTTGATAGAGGGGGTAATTTATATCATGGTCGAGTAAAAGCCCTTGCGGATGCAGCTCGTGAGGCAGGATTGAAATTTTAAAAAAATAATAATCGTATCTGATGGCAGATAATAAAAAAGTAAAAGTCGTCGAGGCTTCTGAATTAAAAGAAAAGCTGGTAAGCCTTAACAGGGTTGCTAAAGTAACCAAAGGGGGTAGAACATTCAGCTTTTCAGCATTGGTTGTTCTCGGTGATGGTAACGGAAGAGTAGGACACGGACTTGGAAAAGCACGTGACGTTCAGGAATGCATCGCAAAAGCTGTTGACGATGCCCGTAAAAAGCTGATCGAAGTGCCTATCATCAACGGTACTATTCCACATGAGCAAAAAGGGAAATATGGTGCCGGTAAAGTACTTATCAAGCCAGCTGCAGATGGTACCGGTGTAATCGCCGGTGGTGCTATGAGGGCGGTACTTGAGATGGCAGGTGTACACAACGTACTAGCCAAATCTCAGGGGTCATCCAATCCGCACAATGTTGTAAAAGCGACCATTAACGCTTTGCAGAAATTGCGCAGTGCAAAAGAGATCGCAAGGCAGAGAGGTATCAGCTTAGAAAAGTTATTCGAAGGATAAGAAATAGTTATGGCTAA
>RFSX01000035.1 GCA_009923745.1 Chitinophagia bacterium | reverse complement strand
TTTATCCACTAATTCATTTTACTTGTAGAAAATTAACTGCATGTTGCTCTATTCTAATCCATCGATGATAAAATATCGCAGCTTGTATCATTGATTCAATATATTAATTGGTAGCCCGGGACTAATGTATTGATTTAAGCCCAGGCTGTCGTCCTGGTAAAACAAAACGGCTTTGATCTCGGATTGTTGTTTCAGCCATTCTATGGATCTTTCAAGCCCCATTACCATAAAAGCTGTGGCCATAGCATCCGACACAGCACATTCCTCGCTGATTGCGCTCACGCCCAGCAATCGGTTGATTTCAGGATAGCCGGTATTGGGATTTATTTCGTGTCCATAGCTTTTACCATCAACCATATAATAATTGCGATAATTGCCTGATGAAGCCATAGCCTTGTTATCGAGTTCTATGGTTGCACTGAAGGTATTGAGTCGTGCATCAATCTCAGGTTTGCTGAGCCCTATCACCCAGGATTTAGATTTATTGTTGACCCCTTTTGTTCTTACTTCGCCTCCGATTTCTACCATATAGTCGGCGATGCCATTTCTGTCCAGCATTTCAGCAATACAATCTACAGCATAACCTTTGGCCACAGCGCTGAAGTCCAGCTGTGCTCCTTTGGGTTTTCGTATGGTCATGGTGTCATTGGCAAGGGACAGAATCCATTTGGTGTAATCGGTCACATCTACTAATACCTCGATGATATTGCTGTCTGCATTTTCAACTGCTTTCTTTTCTGTGTATCCAAATCCCCAGTAATTCACCAGTGGCATAATGGATGGATCAAAGAACCCTTTACTGCTGTTATGATACTTCTTTGAAATACTGAAGTTTTTGATGAAGTGAGTGTCGGCAGGCATTACATAGACCAATATAGAGTCTTGTGCGTCCCGGTAGCGGCTCACAGCTTTTTGATCCTGGTTTATTGTAGAAATACTTGATTGCGGAATATAAGTTGACACCGACATATTAATGTCTTGAAGCAATTGCTTGATCTCTTTGTGTAAGGCAGCTGAAGCCTTGGAAGAACAGCTGATGTTGTAGCTTGTACCCATGGTATTGCCGCTATATCTTGAATAGCTCTGCTGTGATTCACATGCCCATACTATGAGGGGAACGAAAACGGCTAGTCCTAAGCGCAATAGATTATTCACAAGAGTTTTTAACAGGTGTTACTATTCGAATAGGCTGTCGTAGTCGCTTTTTTTCTTGTCTTCACGGGGCATAGCTTCAGGTCTGGGCTCATCCAGGTCCAGGCCACTTTCTTGCTTTGGTTCACCTCCCAGAAGCAATAGTGTGCTTTGCTTTTCGTACTCTTCCAGCATTTTAAGGCCTTTTTCTTCAAAGATCCCTTGCTGCAGGTCTATAGAGTTCATGAAATCGGAGGATAATTCCATAAATCGCTCCATCTCACCTACCTTATTGGCAACATCTTCAGCGATACCTTCCATAGCCTGGTCAAAAATGGCTCGTTTGTCCGGATCTCCTTTTATGATGCTCATCGCAGACTTCATAGCAGAATGTGAGGCACGTATAGCCTTGCGTTCTTGCTCCTTTACTTTGACCTGGTCTTTGGTATCCTCGAGCAGGATCTCGGAATTGGAATACATTTTCGCGAGCACCCTGTACAAGACCTTCATGCGTGCATGCAATGCTACATATTTTTCATTGGTTTCTCTCAGTCGGGCGGCTTTGCGGCTGCTGAGTACCATATGCTTTTCATTGCTCATTTGCTTGGCCTTTCTGGCGATTGCAAGGTTATTTTCTATTTCGTCGTTATTTTTTTCAACCATATTTTTCAGGTTACGCATCTGGCCCTTTAGGTTGCCAATTTGCTTACCCATTTTTTTCAAATTGTCCTCGAGGTCGGACACGTAATTTTTCAGGATTCCTATTGGGTCTATGGTTATAAAAATGGATGTAATCTTTCTCATGATGCTTTGATACATATAGCTGAACAGGGTTCGAGTTCTCTTGTCGAGAATCATGTACACGATGACTCCCAATACAGCCAGGCTGACAACGAGCCCCAATGTTTGGGTTACAAAAGCAAGTATGGCGGTACTGTAGCTTATGATGGCATATGCCCCTAGACCAAGAAATGCAAGGAGGAATAGGGCGCCAGTAACACCCTCGGGTCTACTCCAAAATGATTTGCTGCTGGTTGCTTTAAATTCAGACATCTTTTATACGATTGTTTTATAAATGAGTTTCTATACTTTCTATATCGGTTTGGATCTCAGTGCTGATCGCCTCGAAGGCTTTCATGAATTTGTCCTGTGTCTTCTGGATCTTTGCGCGCGCTTCTTCTACGTCCTGGTCTACATTATCGATTCTTTGCTGGAAAATCTGGATTTCTCTCTCCAGTTCCTTGATCTTTATTTTGTTCTGCTCGATCTTTTTTGCCATTTCTACTACTTCTGATTTCCTGCCATCTATCTGGCTTGCTTTCTGGCCAAGAACGGCTTCGGCAAAATTCTCTTTTTCAGTTTCGAGGGCGTAGATATATTTTCGAGCAGATCTCAATAGAGCATCCTTGGTAAGACCCAATGTTGAAGCTGTTGCAAAAGCTGACTTTACAGCCATAGCCTCATCCATGTTCATTTTGCCCAGACTGGCCACAGACTTTTTGAAATGCAAGTAATCAAACTGGCCGTTTTCATAATTTTCTTTAATGGCTTTCAGTAAGGCATTTACCGATTTTTCATCCTGATTCTCCGAGCCCGGAAACAATTCTCTAAGATCTGTCGTCATCCTCAAAATTATAAGCTGGTAAGATAGATTTTTTACTGTAATTACTGAAGGATAATTAGATCAATGCACTACAATTTCAGATGCTATCAAGGGCATTTGACTATGAATAAAGATAGGCTGCGCTTGCTGTTTTAGCCAGATTTTGGTCTTGAAAATCGGTGTTCAGCCAAAAATAATGTCAGCTGTTTTAAAATTTTAAAGACCAAAATGCCCATAATTGGCGCTGCTTTTGAACATAGAGTATCTTAATTGAGATTTAGCTATTAATAATAGTATTCGGAGAATACTCTCTTAAGGATGCACCTCCCTATTTAAATAAGTGCAGACATCCCAATGGCCTGGCCCTTATGGCTATTGGATTATATCCAATCCTTGCCTTTGATCGGGTCGTGCTCAGTTTCAATCAATACACCAATGTGCAATAAGGGGAGCTCATATTCTTTACAAGTAGCGGTGAAGAGCTCAAGAAAATACAAATCAGCGATACTGTCATTTCACTACACAGGCCTTATTCTGTCAATAATTATGACCTGCCTTTTGTAGTGTACAATTGGTTGCTTGTGGTGGATGGGTTTATTGTTATCGACAAGCTGGAATAGTAGATTAATTCCTGCAAAAAGATAGAATTCTACCTATCTCAGGAGGCAATAGCACATTTAGAGAAAAGTCCGAGCAAAAGCTAATCCTGCTCAGGCATTTCTAATGCATCAATATTGGAGATGGAGTTACCGGCTAAGCCCTGTATGCTGCCATACATGGATGAGGTGTTCAAAAGTACTTTACTGATCTGCTTTTCCCGCTGGTTCCATATTTTTTGCATGGCATTTTTTTCTCTTTGCAAATCATTTTGCATTTGTGTAAAGCCTTCGACGATACCTTCTACCTGTAATTTGAACTCATTGCTGGTGAGATATTCGTACAACATACTCATCTTATCACCTTTGTTGACCTGGGATTCGCGGATTTTATCCATTCTGATAATTGAATCTCGCAAAACGTATGACAAACTCTTGAATTCTTCAAAAGAGCATATCCAGATACCATTCATTTGAACCATCCTGTCTATCCCTTTGGGATAGGCCTGTGTTACCAGTACGCCAAGATCGGCGCCAATACTGCGAATATCAGCTTTGAACTTCTCAAGCCAGCTAGGTTGAAAATCTTTTGTCCGCTTACTTTCGTAGTATATCCTTCCGCATTGATGTTTTGTTCGGGTATTCACGACTTGAATGCAATCAGCACCGCGGGCTCCTTTTCGAATTTCTTCAATGGTATCCAGAGGAAAATTGGATACAAGATAATCTTCAATTGCCAGTTCCTGGACTTCTCCCTGTAACTGCATAGACCCTTGCTCTGCTTTTCGCTTCATCTCCTCGATCATTTTCTTCTGGGTTTCGAGCAATTTATCCTTTTCGAGGAGTTTCATATGTATGTCCTCCCGGGCTTGCTTACGGATGAGCTCTTCTTTTCTGTTCAATTCGTCAAGCATCTGTTTTTGGAGCTTTAATTCAATCTCTTTTTCCTGTTCGATCATCTGGCGCTTCAATTGCTCTAATTCAATCTCTTTATTACGCAGATCATTCAGTTGCTTTGATTTCCTTTCCAGCTCTTCCGTCTGTCGTTTTATTCTTTCCTGGAATTCCTTGTCTATATCTGTTCGAATGCTTTGAGACTGTTCCTCCAAAGCTTTCTCCAATCGTGACTTGAATATTTCGTTTTCTTTTTTCTTTTTTTCTTCAAACTCTTTCTGTTGCTTCTCCAGGTCCTGCTTAGATTTGCTCAGCTTTTGAGTCCATTCCTGCCGCTCCTCTTCAAAATCCTTCATCATCTGCTCACGGATTTTACCAGAGATAGCATCTTCAACAGCAAAATTAAAATTGCAACTTGGACATGTTATTTTCTCAATCTTACTCATAGCTCATATTGTGATTTTACAAATATATAAGATAAGTCAAGCAATGTCATTTATGATATTTAAAATCAAGGAAGATGGATCAGAATGAGTTAACGAGGTATATACTGGCTTAAATGAAATCTACATCAATCTTTAAAGGGTTGTGCACCAATTCCAATAATGCTTTGGTCACGCTGTAGTCCTGGTAGACCACTTTGAAAAGTGTTTTTGTGATGGGCGCTTCGAGATTGGCTGCCTGTACTATCCTGTAAGCAAATTTTATTGTTCTGTATCCTTCCGCGACTTCATCCATGTGTTCGAGTATTTCGCTCACTTTCTTACCTTGTGCAAGGTGAGTTCCGAAGGTATAATTCCTACTTTGATTACTGGTGGCCGTAGCTATCAAATCCCCTACACCGGCTGTTCCGAGGAATGGTCTTATCTCTGCGCCAACAGCTTTTGCGATATGAATCATTTCACGCAGTCCACGAGTAATAAGCAGCGCTTCCATGTTTTTACCAAAGCCGAGGGTATTCATGATACCGCTGGCAATGGCTATTATATTTTTGAGGGCACCCGCCAGTTCAATTCCTTTAAGATTGTAGGATCCATAAACGATAAAATCCTTGCTGAATAAAACATCCCGGCCAATTTGTATGACTTCATCAAACTCAGAGGCGATCACGGTAGCCGCTGGTTGACCATCAAGCAATTCTCCGGCTAGGTTTGGTCCGGCAAGGGCTCCCGTCCGGATAACACTTGTTTCCTGTCTGATGACCTCACTCATCGTGAATACGGTCTTCTTGATTGTTTTGATGTCTGTAGCGGATTCAAAATCGTCCGATACATCAAGCCCTTTGGTTCCGTGTATCATAAGATGTCCCGGACCGACATAGGGTGCCAGATTGCGTATCGCTTCGCGAAAATGCTCTGAGGGTAGAATGGGGAATATGAGATGACACTCGCGACCCATTCTCTCCAGATCTGAACTGGCGCTGATATTTTTTCTGAGCTTATAAGCTTTTATATGGTGATCATTATTGATTTGCTCTACCATCTCAGGTCGTCGGCTGTACATCAGTACATTATTGTTTTTGGATAACAGCCGCGCGATAGCCGTTCCAAAAGATCCTGCACCCAGTACACCGATGGTTCTGTTCATGAATTAATACCAGATTTTCAAGCAAGATAAGTTATATAAGCCAATATGCTTACACGATCCCTTAAGATGATAAGGTTCAATCTACGATTAGCGCTTCTTCTTTTTCCTTTGCTGAGACTGTCTTTTCTGGATTTCCTGCTGTTGTTTCAGTGCTTCCTCTAGCTTTGCCTGGAAGCCCCCTTTTTTCTTTGGCTTCTCTTTCTCCTTTAAGAGTTTGGTCCTGATCTCATCTTCATCAAAGATAAATTTCTTGGTGACAATGGTTTGTCCTACGTTGAACAGGTTACTGAAAAACATATAACAAGTAAGGCCTGATGCATAGCCATTAAAAAATACAAGGAACGTAACCGGCATGAGGTACTGTATGTATTTCATAGCTGGGTTGGCTGACATATCCATGTGTTTCATATTATAAAAAGAGTAGAGGATAGTCGATATGGCCCATAAAATGGTAAATAAACTGATGTGCGAGCCAAATGCCGGAATGTTGAAAGGCAAATAGGCGATCACATCATAAGACGAAAGGTCATTCGCCCATAAAAAGGCTTCCTGTCTGAAGGTTATGGATGCCGGAAAGAACCTGAATAAGGCATACCATATCGGCATTTGAGCCAACATAGGGAGACAGCCACCGAGAGGACTTACACCGTATTCACGGTATATTTTCATTGTCTCCATTTGCTGCTTCTGCTGGTCGTCTTTATATTTTTCCTTAAGCTGTGTCAGTTCAGGTTTCAAAGCACTCATTTTGGCCTGTGACTTCAGCATCTTATACATCAGAGGGTACAGTAACATTTTTATCGCAAAAATCAGGATAATGATTACAATACCCTTGCTTCCTATGTAGTTGGACAGGAAGTTAAATGAAGGTCTTATCAACCACCTGTTTATAGTACCAAATATAGAACGGCCGAAAGGAATGATTTCTTCAAGTCCGTTATCATAAGCATAAAGCTTATTGAATTCGTTAGGCCCGATAAACATATTAAAATCGAGACTCTGGCTTCTGGTCAGACTTACCGGGATGTCTGCTTCGGATTTAGTAAGCTTCAGGTTAGGATCATCATCCTCCATTATGATCGTTTCGAAGACCCCGTTTTCGAAATCGAAATTATCAGCTATGAGAGAGCTGTTGAAGAACTGGTTGACATGAGATATCCACTCAATACGTTTATTCTCTGTTTCTTCCAGGTCATCACTTCGGCAATTGCAGTAGTCGGAATCCTCATTGACTTCCTTAAAGTATACCGTTGAATAATACTTCTCAAAATTGGTATTCAGCTCTATGCGGTCAAGATAATTATGCCATACGAATCGAATGCTTCTGGCATCGGCAGGCATAAGCTGATCCATGCCTTCCAACTCGAGTCGGTAGGCTATGTTGAATCCGGACTCTGGGATTGTATAGACCTGGCTGATGGCCCTGCCTTCTCCCAGATCTGCCCTTAATCTGATGGTTTTTCCTTGCTGGCTGGCTTCAAAAAAAAGGTCTGAGCTGTTGATTATACCATTTTCTCGTGTAGGTATCAGATAAGAAAATACGTTTTTATCATCCTCAAGCAAGGATAAAGGCACCTTGGTCTGATTGTGAACAGAATCTTCAATAACTTTAAAGTGATTCTTTAGAACAGCCTCCCTTATTCTACCACCTTTGGTGTCAAAGGACAATTTTATATCATCGTTCTCAAGACTCTTGATGCTGGATTCTCCAACCATTGCCTGAGCTATACTTCCATAGGATTGTTGAAGCTTGATGACCTTAGTGGAGTCGTCCTCTTCAACAGGTATTGGAGCAGTTTCCTGGAAGGAAGCAGATTCTTCCATCAGTTGGACTTGTTCCAGGGAATCCTGGATGGCCAAGTCTCTAGCTATTTCTTCTGCTGTAGGTTTTGTATAAAAGTAGTAGCTAATAAATACTGCGAACAATAACACTACGCCTATTCCCTGATTTTTATCCATTCTCTAGTATGATAACATGCTCTGGTTCAAAAAACGTCCCAAAGGTACAATTTTGAACCATTGCATGTTTTACCATATGTTAATTAATCACTCGAGTGCATTATTTTTATGGATTCTACAACTTCAGGATTAAGCAGTATGGAGACATCGCCCATCTTTTCAACATATCCCGAAGCTATTTTACGTAGGATTCTCCTTATAATCTTCCCCTATAGAGCTCCTTGTACTCAACTAATGAATTAATTTGTCGTGTCAAATGGCGTATTTTTTTTCTTCTAACTTTAATTCAATTCTGAATCATTTAAATATCAAAATTCGGTGTAATTATTGCTTTTGAATTCTTTTCCAAACCAATATAAAATTTACGAAAAATGCAGGCAAAACTTGGCTGTATGTATTAAAATAATCGAATAATATCGTGCTTTAAATCCTAATTGAATCTGCTTTGAGCTGAATGCAAAAAGAACTACAAATAAAATGTCCAGTCGACCGGATCGACGATCAAGATTTCATTAAAAATGAGCTGCTGAAAAAACTGTCATTGACTAAAAATGCCAGTTTAAACTTTAAGCTCATAAAGAAGTCTATTGACTCAAGGAAATACCCGCCCGTTTTCATTTTGCGTTATGCTGTTAATAAAAAAGAGCGGGTCATTACAGACTCTGAAAAGCTCAGTTTTAATTATGGGCTCAGCAAGACAGGAAAAAAGGTAGCTATCATTGGAGCTGGCCCTGCAGGGTATTTTGCTGCTCTTGAGTGCCTGGAGTATGGCCTGACCCCGATTGTTGTCGAAAGGGGGAAAGATGTCAGGGCGCGTAGAAGGGATTTAAGGGCTATACAACAGGAAGGGATTGTCAACCCTCACAGCAATTACTGCTTTGGCGAAGGTGGTGCAGGCACCTACTCTGATGGCAAACTATATACACGTTCCAAGAAACGCGGTAAGATCATCAAGACCCTTCGTATCCTGGTTGATCATGGTGCAAAGGAAGATATTCTCACCGATGCGCATCCTCACATTGGTTCCAATAAGTTGCCGGGTATTATATCCAATATTCGAAATACCATAGAGTCCAATGGAGGTCGCGTTATGTTTGACAGTCATGTGACCGACTTCGAATTTGATGGCGGTTCATGCCGGGCTTTGATCATAAATAATGAAAACCGTTTGGAAGCGGACAATTATATTCTTGCTACGGGCCATTCTGCGCGAGACATATTTGCTTTGCTGGATAAGCACGACATTCTGCTGGAAGCCAAACCCTATGCCCTCGGTGTCAGGATAGAACATCCCCAGGAACTGATTGATGAAATTCAATATGGTCAGAATCCGCGTCACCCGAATCTTCCGGCATCTTCCTATAGCCTTGTTTGCCAGATAGGAGGGAAGGGCGTTTTTTCTTTTTGTATGTGTCCGGGAGGTCTCATTGTGCCGGCCGCTACAGCGCCGGGTGAAATAGTTGTCAACGGCATGAGCCTTTCCAGAAGAGACTCCAAATTTGCCAATTCAGGATTGGTAACGGAGTTATCTACGGAAGAATTAAACGCGAAGGGTTATATGGGTAAATTCGGGAACCTTGCCTTTCAGCAAGAAGTAGAGCAGAGCCTTTTTCAAAATGGAGATGGATCGCAAAAGGCACCTGCTCAGAACCTGATCGATTTTATCAATGGCAAGATGATGCTTGAATTGAATGAGAGCTCATATATACCGGGTTTATACAAAGCCCCATTGCATGAACTACTGCCCGATTTTGTCTATATACGTCTGCGCGATGGTTTACTCAATTTTTCAATGCGGCTGAAAGGATTTCATACGGATGCTGCTCATGTCGTAGCTACCGAAAGCAGGACAAGCTCTCCAGTGAGAATTCCAAGAGATAAAATGACTTGCCTGCATCCTCAACTCGATAATTTCTATCCTTGTGGTGAAGGTGCCGGATATGCCGGGGGGATATTATCTGCTGCTATGGATGGTCAAAGGGTTGTGAAATGCATCGCCTCACAGTATCACCATCAGTAATATTATCGTTATTCTACCTTATTTCTCGCAGATAATCCAGGATGTGTTGAATCACTATACTGCTCCTCAATCGATGACCAAAGCCTTCGGTTGTTATAAAACGTGCGTTTGGCCAGTTTTCAGCGATATGTACTGAATCGGCATAGGGTAAGGTGCGGTCTTTTTTGTCATGAATCAGCAGGCCTGGTTGCCTGACCGATTTTATAAGATTGTCTGAATCGTAGTAACTCAACTCATGTTTATACAATTCTTCAAAACCATTAAAATAGGCTTGCCTGACCGACTCTTTCAATTTAAACATCTGGAAGGTCTTCTCTATAAAATCTCGGATGCGGCCTGTTGGCGCCAGTAAAACAAGGGACTTAACAGTCTCATTGATTCTATTCCTGTGAGCATAGATGAGAGCACTATAGGCTCCGGCAGAATGTCCTATAATTATGTCAATCTTCTTTTCTGTGGCAATACTTTCTATGGCGTCTGCATAAATTTCAGGCGTAAACTCACGACCTTCGGAAAGTCCGTGTGCGGGAGCATCAAGGGCATAGATGTCAAAACCCAGGTCTTGAATGCCTGGGATGTAAGGCGTCCAGCGTGCACTGTTGCTTTCCCAGCCATGTGCCAAAAGAATTTTCTTTCCCGGTCCTGGCCAGCGGTAATGCGCAATTTTTGTTTTGCCACTTGAGGTATACCCTTCAAAATGCGCATCCAAAAAAAGTTTTTGCGATTTATTGGGTCTTCCAGCTCTTGGAATTTTAAAAATAGAAATAGCCTTGGCTGCTGCGGTCTGAGTATCAAACACGGCAATTGCATAGATCAGTACTCTGTAATAGAAGATGATCACATTGAAAAAGATACCTTTGAAATATTTCTTGATTTTATGCAAAGCCTCTTCGTGTGTTTTTGGACAAAGACACAAAGTTAGACTGC
Organism: Chitinophagia bacterium; assembly: GCA_009923745.1. GTDB lineage: Bacteria > Bacteroidota > Bacteroidia > Chitinophagales > Saprospiraceae > RFSX01. The sequence continues at coordinate 2,002 of RFSX01000035.1, read as the reverse complement.
ATGCCAATAAAAGCCGAATTTTCTCTTTCTTTATGACTTAATTCAATTTGCAGTAGTATGAAAAACAGTGCTGATCTCATAGGAAGGATTCTAATAGGACTTTTCTTTTTCTACGAAGCCTTTGATACGATGGTCTTTTTTGATGATACGCGAGAAACATTGACCAGTTATGGGATTAACTTCGCACAGGATTTTCTCATTGTCTGTTCAATCATTATACTTTTAATCGGAGCCATAATGGTTATCATTGGGTATTATGCCAGCATTGGGGCTCTGTTGTTGTTTATCTATTGGCTCGTCTTTACAATAGTTGTTTACTCGTTTTGGAATGAACCAGAAGAAACCAAAAGTCTTTACATGGTGTCATTTATGCGAAACCTGGCTCTTTGCGGCGGCTTGCTAATCCTTGTTGCGAACGGGGCCAAGCAATTCAGTGTCAAACGCATCCTGCATGTAATGCGTCTTCCAAGGTAAGAGATTATGTCTAAGGAATTTGATTACCTTTTGTTTGATCTGGATAATACGCCAAGGAGCTGCTTGATGTCTTGAAAGCTCAATTCAGATTGGTCCTCGTGACCAACGGGCTGTCTGAAGTCCAGAGGCCAAGATTGGCCAATGCCGGATTGACAGAATACTTTGAACACATTATCATTTCAGATGAGATTTCCAGCGCCAAGCCGCAGCAAGCCTTTTTTGATTATTGCCATAATAAAATGAATTATCCGGATAAAGGGCGAGTACTTGTTATTGGGGATACACTCAAATCGGATATCAGGGGCGCCCGAGCTTTTGGTTATAAAAGCTGCTGGTTTAATCATGATGGCTTGAACAATGAAGGTACCGATCAGCCCGATTATGAAATACGCAAACTGGAAGAACTACTCCGAATCGTCCTGGTGTAGGGGGTCCAGAAGTTCACCACACCTCTTACAATATGCCGCATCAACATCATGATCCTCATGCATGCAATTCGAACATACCTGGGTAGAAATTTCCTGCCTTGATTTTCTATTGCGATAGGCTCGGGTGAATTCGCTTGTTACAATGCCGGTCGGAACAGCTATTATGGCATAACCCATGATCATGATGCAAGCGGCTATAAACTGTCCGAGAGGAGAGATAGGGGAGATGTCACCATAACCTACAGTTGTTAAAGTAACAATTGCCCAATAGACACTCCGGGGTATGGAGTCAAAGGACTCATTGCCGGCTGTGCCCTCAATAAGATACATGATACTTCCGAATATGCTTACCATAATCAAAACGAAAATCAGAAAAACAGCAATCTTGCTTCTCGACTCTTTCAATGATTTGATGATAACCTGGCCTTCAAAAAGAAAGTTACCCAATTTGAATATCCGGAATACTCTCAGCAAGCGGAGTGATCTTATAATCATAAGGCTGTGTGTGCCTGCAAAAACTATGGTCAGATAGGTGGGCAGTATCGAGAGAAGATCAACAATACCATAGAAAGATAGTATATATCGACGTGGACTATGGACCGTATAAATCCGTATGATGTATTCAATAGTAAAGAAGATTGTGAATACCCATTCCATGGCATAAAAAGTAATGCCGTACTTTTCCTGAATCTGCGGCACTGTTTCCAGCATTACAACAATAACACTTAGGAGTATAGCGCCAAGAAGGGCAACGTCAAAAAGCTTACCTTCAGGCGTATCGGCTTCAAAAATAATTTCATAAAGCCTTTCCCTGAAAGCACTGTGTTCGACTTTGGTTTTATTAGTTTGATGAGACATCCGTCATGCCTAAAGTAAAAAAAGAAAACTATACATCAACCAGTTTCATGGGATAACAGAGAAATAATACTTTCTCGGCTTTTGGAATGACCCTGGCTTAGCGCACGAAGCGCTGGTGTAGATGTATAGTCCTCTTCAAATTTATATGGACTCGGTTGGGAATAAATAACTATATGACAAATTTAGGTAAGCGATTCATATTACTCTAATTTATAATGGGTATTTTTTACATTAATATTTTT
>RFSX01000034.1 GCA_009923745.1 Chitinophagia bacterium | reverse complement strand
CTTTGGATTCGCTGATGACTTTATAAACCAACTTAATCCTTCTGAATATAAACCGTTCAAGGAAAAATCGAACAACTGCAAAACTGACAAGAAAGCTAAGAAATGCATAGAAAACAACAGGGAATAATGGAAGCCTGTAGTCTATGAAAAAGAAGTATATAAATAATATGAGAGTTATATGAATACTCCATATCAAGATAGAAATGACAAAGGTTACCTGCCGTATTGTTAGATTCTTAAACAAGCTGGATAATTATATTGCTGTAGGACGAAGTTAATACAATATTGCCGGCTGCCTTGAACTCAATAGGTGAATTTGTATCCTACCCCCTTGATGGTCTGAATAAAATGATTGCCTATCTTTTCTCTAAGCTTCCTGATATGAACATCTATAGTCCTGTCTCCAACTATGACATCATTACCCCAGACCTTTTGAAGGATTTCTGCTCTTTTGAATACTTTACCAGGTTTGCTTGTCAGGAGAGCCAACAGCTCAAATTCTTTCTTAGCCAAGGGTATCTCTTCACCATGGATGTCAATAGTAAATGATTCCAGATCTATGCTTAAGTCTCCAAATTCAAGTACTTCTTTGCTAGCCTTCTCGTTAAACTTGGGGTGTCTTCTGAGAAGAGCCCTGACGCGGCTCTTCAGAACATTTGGCTTGATAGGCTTATTAATGAAATCATCACCACCGTTATCCAAAGCTGATATCTGTGTGAATGTTTCTGAACGTGCTGTAAGAAAGGCGATAATGGTATTTTTGAATCCTGGCTCAGAACGCAATTTTTCGCACAACTCAATACCGTCCATTCTGGGCATCATAATATCCAATAGAATAAGATCTGGCTTGAAATTAACCGCTTTTTCATAGCCTTCAAGACCATCAAAAGCCTTTTCCAGCTGATAACCTTCCTTGTCAAGATTATATTCGAGGAATTCAACGATATCCGCTTCATCCTCTACTATCAATATCCTGGCTTTGGTTTCCATTTCAATAATTTCCTGTAAAGTGAATAATATGATCTGAGTATATCAGGTCTGCTTATATTATGTTTTTGTTAAATATATCTTACCTAATCATATTTCATCTTATTGACCCGGGCTTCCAGTGCTATGAGTGAGTCCCTGATCTCCTTGTGTATCGTCAAATATTTTTCCGGTTGCTTCTCCAGATTTGCAATATCGGCTTCAATCAGATTAAGATCAACATTATGTATGGCTTCAATCTGAGTCCTGAAAACGGTGATAAAACTGTCCTTCTGATCCGGTACTATTTTTTTCAATGCCTCAGATGCGACATACATATCCTCCATAACCACCTGCAGTTTGTTAATGTCGTAGTTCAAAACTTCAATCTTTTTTTCCTTGCAGGAAAGCAGGACACATAAGCAGATTAAAGATGTTTTAATTGCCTTCATAATACTTTCTTACTCGTTTGGGAAAAAAAAGTTTATCTACAGCTGCATTATCAAAATAGAATTCAGACCATTCCTCGGCTGTTGACTTGATACAAACGATGCCGCATGTAGGTACATTATCAATCCAGTCATCCGTGAACCTGTTGGCAAAATATGTTAACAAAGGGTTGTGGCTGAAAAATGCCGGCAAACTTACCTCTTCGTCTAAATTATGAATGCAATCCAGCAAATCCTCTTCAGATCCGAAGTAGAGTTCTGTTTCTTTCCAAATTCTATCTTCTGCGATATCAAATTCAGAAGCGAAATATTCTGCTGTTGTCCAGGCCCTTGCTGCCGGACTCGAAATTATATTGGAAGGTATAATTGCCTGGCTTCTCAAAAAGGAAGCCATAAACGGTGCATCCCTCAATCCCCTTTGATTAAGAGGTCTTTCCAGATCAGGAAGATGAGGATATTCCCAGGACGATTTGGCATGTCGTATCAGTAAAACTTCTTTCATCCTTAAAGTGATTCAACAAGTTACACAATATTTTGTAGTAATATTAGGCATTTGCACCTATACCCCAATATGTTTTATCTTTGCAGATTAGGGCGTGTTTTATCCCCAAAAATCTGAGTATTATAAAATTTTGGAAAAAAACAGAAGACAGATAAAACTTAAGATAAAAGATCTCATCGATGAACTCGATCCATCCTTGATCAATGCTTTTATTGTTCAATATGCAAGCCATGACAAGAGCTTTGAAATGGCTTTCAAAGCACACTTCATCTCAAACATCAAAGAAACTGCAGACGAAAGGGAAAAATACAGGCGACTTCTTGATGAGATGATCAAACCTAAAAATGCCTATAATACCATCAATGCCTCCCAGAAAAAGGTAATTTCCATTGTATTTCGTGATTTGCTTTTGCAAATGAATGATCTGCTCAGCACAGATAACTATACCGAAGCCTATTATCTGGGTAAAGAATGTCTCGACAAAATGGCTTACCTCAAGAACCGATACAGATCATGGGACAATACCATTGAAGCTTGCCGGGTTAATATCCTGAAGGGTATTGAACTGATTCTGGAAGAAGAACTGGCACCGGTATTCAGGAAAAATATGGAAGATGAGTTGAAGGATTTGGCTTCACGGTCCTATTATATTCCAGGAGAGTACAATTTGCTTGAAGTACTTAACGGTCAGAATGTTCTTATAAGAGAAGAAAAAAAACAATTCATTGAAGACCTGATCGGAAAGTCGGATAAATCCGGCAATATCCACAATACTCTTAAAACGATCATCCAGTTAAGCCACCCTTTCCCTGACCTGGCCTCTGAAATAATGATGGAATACAGCCACGATCATGTCTTTGAGGCCATTAAAGCGCTTATTGGCGATGGAAAATTTAACATCGTTGACTTTTATATAGATAATCAGGAAGTAGAGTTTTGCTTCAATAAGGAATTGTTAAATGTGTTCAAATGGATTGAGAAAGATGAGCATAGCGAAATCAGTAAAGCCCTCAACACCTTCCCGAATGAAAAATACAGCATTATCGAATTAAAACTTCTTGCCGAAGCATTACCCGAAATATATCTCAGGAAAGAATCAGAAAAAATCAGTGCCTGGGTAGAAAGCCTGCCTTTTGGCCTGGCCTCTTCGATTTATGCTCGGGCCAATAAAAATGAAAAGCTGATAGAAATGCTTTATGAAAAAGATGACGTAGAATGGCTTAAGGTCTATGACAAGACATTAATAGACAGAGATTTTATGGACGATATCCAGGATCTGTATAACACTCTTGTCATAAATTATATGACCAACCATATCGGTAAAAAGACGCGTGAATACCTTGACAAAATACATCAGCATCTATCTGCCATCGAAGAATCCGGCATCTATGATAAGCTCTACAATAAAATAAGTGATCAGTTTGATCACAGAATATCCCTGAGTGAGTAATATGGTAAAAGCAATAGTCTTTGATTTTGATGGTGTTATTGTGGACAGCATGGATGCCCACTTCAGGACCTGGCAACGTCTTGCTTATTTTTTGGGCTATGAACTGGACCCGGCACTTAAGGATCAAATGCGTGGCAAAGCCCGCCCTGATTCTCTGCAGTTGGTGCTTGAAGCCGGTCATATAGAAGCCAGCGATGATCAAAAGTCCTTTTATGCGCAGATGAAGGATGCGTGGTTTAAACTTGAGATCGAAAAGATGAGCCGTAATGATGTATTACCTGGCGTTATCAGCCTGTTGGAAGAGCTTAAAAATTCAGATATTAAAACGGCTGTCGCATCGTCAAGCAGAAATGCGGGCACAATTTTAAATCAGCTGAAGATGGAAGATTATTTTGATGTAATTGTTGATGCCACCAGAATAGTGAATGGAAAACCTGACCCGGCTGTTTTTATTGAAACTCTTTCCTTGCTGGATAACAAAGCACAGGACACTGTCGTTATTGAAGATGGAATCCTGGGTATTGTAGCAGCAAAAAAAATTGGCTGTTATTGCATCGGAGTTGGGCCGGACAAAAGACTGGCTGAAAAAGCAGATTACCACATTGAATACCTGAGTAATATAAGCCTTCTTGAAATTCAATCACTGGCCTAGTCATCACACTGAATTATTCATTATCGCGCTTAGCCTGTTTGAAACTTCAACTTGAAATCTTAATTTCGCCAAGCACATCTCTGAAGATAATCCCAAGGTTTCAAAAAAAAGATATGTTTGATTTTTAAAGCATAGATAATTTAGTGCAATGAGAGTTTTTTATATCCCAATATTCATGATTTTTTCGCTGGTCGCCTTTGGGCAGAGCGAGGCCGCAAAAGTAAAATTCGATCTCGTCCTAGAACGTGTAGATGCCTTTTCATCGAACGATAGAATCGAGGATATTTACGTCAATGAAGATATGCTATGGTTTGGAGGTAAAGAAGGCGTAAGCAGCTTTAACAACAGCTCTTCGACCGTTGCCAAGGTACTCAGTGAAGAAAATGCTGTTGCCGTGAAGGTTTCTAGACAGGGAGATGTGTACTCCGCTTTCAAAAACAATAAGATTTATCACAACGACGCACTATTCTATCATATCCAGCAACCCGGGATCATAATAAACGATATTGAAATTTTCAGGGGTAAGCTTTGGGTTGCTACCAATGATGGACTTCATGTTTATGGCCTTCGCTCCGGCAGGCAGTTACAGGTCTATAAAACCAGCAATTCGAAACTCAAGTCAGATCAGATAAACTTCGTCAAGCATTTTAAAACCCTGGATAATCTTTGGATAGGCACTGCGTCCGGAGTCAATGAAATGTACGATTCAGACAAATGGCGCAAAACCGATTTTACCGATGAAAGCTTCATAGCTGTTACAGAGAGTATTGACGGATTATGGCTCTTAAGTGATAAAGAATTGCACCTGGTCTATGAAGATTATGGAAAGGCCCGGTTCCAGCCTCAAGGACTTAAGCAGGGATTATTCAAAGGCAAGGTAAATGATCTCGCTCTTGATATGGAGGATAACCTTTACGTTGCATCTGATATACTTACAAGATATAATCCCTATTCGGACAGGCTGGATCAATATGGTGAAAGCCTGGGATTGGTTGCCAGTAAATGCTTATCCCTCGCGAGTGATAACAAGGGTGCCTTATGGCTTGGTACAGAAAACGCCGGACTCTTCAGAATCTACAAAGACTCCGTAGACATCAATGAGATGATCATCACTACCATACTTGAAAATCCAATCAGCTGTCCGGGTTCCATGGATGGGTCTATCCGGATTGAAGTCAGCGGCGGTCAGCCTCCTTATAAATATATCTGGGAAAGGGTAAGGCTGAAAGGAGAGTCGAATCCGAAAAACTTAAAATCCGGAAATTACAAGGTTACCGTTGAAGATGACTTTGGAACCAGAAAGTCAGCCAGTATCAAAATTAATGAACCGAAACAGCTCAAATTGAATATAAGCCGTATTGAAGGAATCTCCCAAAGCGGCAGACGGGACGGGATAGCTGAAATTGATCCAGTCGGCGGTACGCCACCTTATGAAGTCTTGTGGGGCAATGGTGAAGAAGGCCTGGTAGCTGAAAAACTGAATTTTGGATTCAGTTATCTTACGGTCACAGACAGGAATGGCTGCTCCATCGTTGAATCAGTCAAGATCCCCAAACCTAAAATCTTGCCCGACCTGGATATCGCAAAAATAAAGGTGGGGCAAACGCTCCAGATTGATAATCTTTTCTTCCAGGCCGACAGTTCGACCATAACTGATCTGTCTTTCGAAGTTCTTGAGGAAGTGTTTGAATTTATGGATGGTCATCCAAGGGTACATATCGAAATTGGAGGACACACTAACAACATACCACCCGACGAATATTGCGACAGACTTTCTACTGCAAGGGCTAAGGCTGTCGCCAACTTTCTATATCAAAAAGGCATAGAGCAATCTCGCATCAGTTACAAAGGCTATGGCAAACGTAACCCTATAGCATCCAATAGGTCGGCTGCTGGGCGTAGAAAAAATCAGCGGGTAGAAATTAAAATTTTACGGGTAGCCGGTTAAGGAAGATCGCCATACTAGCTCAGGGACGCTTTAGACCAGTTGAGCTGTCTAGGAGTCATTCCTGAATTTTGCTTTTCGTTTTTCAAGAAATGCATTTACTCCTTCTGTACTCTCATCAGAGCCAATGGTTTCCCCAAAACGGTCAGCCTCTTTCATGAAGCCGTTTGCATTTTTGTCAAAATAGGCATTGACCAATTCTATGGTGCGTGCGATGGCGAGTGGTCCCTTTGAAGATATCTTATTAATAAGCGACCTTGCCGCAGCCAACAGCCCTTCTTGTTCTACTATATGTGTAATCAAGCCATATTCAAGTGCTTTTTCAGCACTAATGATATCTGCAGTCAGCAGCAATTCCATAGCTCTGCCTTTGCCTATCAATTGAATCAGCCTTTGCGTTCCACCATATCCCGGCACCAATCCAAGATTGACTTCAGGCTGCCCAAAACGTGCATTCGTAGAAGCTATACGCATATGGCAAGACATAGCCAGCTCATTTCCTCCGCCCAGTGAAAAGCCATTAATAGCGGCAATAACAGGTATGGGGCAGCTCTCAATACTGTTATACACCTTATGCCCTTTCCTTGAAATCTCACAGCCTGCTTGCTTATCCAGGTTTTTGAATTGAGTGATGTCTGCTCCAGCAACAAATGCTTTTTCGCCACTCCCCGTGATAATGACTCCTTTGAGAGACTGAAAGTCTAGATGATCATTGAATAACCAACCCAATTCAGTCATAACATCGTCATTTATAGCGTTTAGAGCTTTTGGGCGGTTAATCGTCACCAGGGCTATACCATCTTCTATGTCTAACAGGATATTCTTCAGTTCCATCTTCTATGCTTTCAATTTATTCAGAAAGGCCTCGATTGACTCGTTTACATCAGGGCTTATTTTCCAAAAATAGGCGATTGGCAGGTAAATGAGGGAAACAAGCAGTCCTTTTATTAAAATATTTATCAGAGGGTGAAATCCAAAATCAATGACAAAATAGAGTGAAAACAGAACAACAAACAGAGCAAGCGTCTTCGTTGTCCCATAGGTGAATGGCAGCATAGAGAATCTTCTCCATATAAATCCTAGCTTAAGCAGATTGAATAAGAGAATAGACAGCGATGTTGCCATGGCGGCACCACTTATACCCTGTGAGCTTATCAAATTATAATTGAGTAATATATTCGCAGTAGCAAGGAAGAGCAGAAATAAAAGATTATACCTGTATAGCTTTGAGAATCCAATAATGTATGAGTTTACACTTGTAAGCATGTCAATCAGTTTGGCCATACCCAATAAAAGAAAAATGATTCTTACATGTGGAAAGCTATCCGGGTCCGATGATATGGCAACCAGGTCATCAAGGCAATACCAGATCCCGATAAAAATAAAAGCGCCTGCGAGGAATAGGTTATTGGATGCTTTTTGATAAATCATTTTGATTTCACGGGTATTCCCATCCTTCCATGCCTTTGAAATGATGGGAGAAGCGATCGCGTTGAGCGATCGCGTTGGCATCTCAATGAAGTTGGCTATAAAAAATGCCTTGATGTAATAACTGTTAAAGCTCGTTGAACCCAGCAGAATGGGGATCATCACAGAATCAATACGCATGGCGATAGTATTGCCCAGCTGATTCAGAATTCCATAAAAAGCAAAACTACTAAGCTCTGAATATCTGAATGCCTTTCCAGGAGGGCGTATCATTCCAAAATGAAAAGCATCCAGTGACACCAGGTAAAATGACAATATGACAATAGTGAGTGCAAAAAAAGCGATGATTGCCCATGAGAATCCATAGATAGTCCAGTCGTACCAGGCATAAAGCAATATGATAATTGGCAGATACACTTTATAGCCGAATTGAGTGACCAGGTTAGGCACTACAATACGCAATCGATTCGAAGCGTGGGCAGTTAAAAACCTCTGGAGGACCAATAACAAGACGAGCGAGAGTATGAAAAACTCATACTCCTGGAAGAGCTCGTAATTCATGTCTCCCTTGATGAGGAATTTATAAAAATAGGGTGTTAGCCCATGCCACATCAAAAGAAATACGATGAAAGCAAGACCCAGCAGCAAGAGTATCAAGCTGAGAAAGCCATTGTACTTCCTGGAATCACTCTCAGAATAGATCGGATAGAACTTGATAATCAGTGAAAGTATGCCCAAACTGGCAAGTGGCAGCAACAAGCTGGCTGTACTAAATAGCCAATGAGCATAACCATAGATTTCATCATTGGAGGAGTAAACAAACAGCACGGCAAGGGCACCTACCAGGGCGCCACCATAATTGACAAGTAATGTTTTGCTACCCTGCCTTCTAATTATCCCCATGCATACAGTTTGTTTGGATACAGCATGCTTGAAAGATACAGCACCAATAATACATTATTGGGATTTGGCTTTATTTTTTTTGGCCCAGGAATCTCTCAAACCAATCGTCAGATTAAAAACGGGACAACCCGGACTCGAGTCTTTATCCTTTATATAATAGCCCTTACGCATGAATTGCAAAGGCTCCGTATCACCGACCGTCAAAAGATACTTTTCAGCCTTCGCCCCATCATTCACAATCAAAGATTCCTTGTTATAAAATTCAATGAAATCCTTGTCTTCATGGCCCAGAGGATTCGGGTCGGTAAACAAACGATCATAGTTCCTGAGTTCAACAGCCACAGAACTGCGGGCATCGACCCAATGAATGGTTCCTTTTACCTTTATACCCGAGATGTCTTCGCCACTCTTGCTGTCCGGAGCATAGACACAATGCACTTCGGTAATATTTCCTTCCTCATCTGTTTTATAGGATTCCGCTTTAACTATATACGCACCTTTGAGTCTCACATGCTTTTCCGGTGCCAGTCTAAAATATTTCTTTGGGGGGTCTATCATAAAATCTCCCCTTTCAATCCATAACTCCCTTGAAAAACTCATATCATGCGTACCTGCAGATTCATCTTCCGGATTGTTAACACTTGTGAGATTTTCAGAATGACCTTCAGGATAATTGCTTATTATCAGTTTTATTGGGTCGGTTACCACCATTACCCGCGTCGCTACCGCATTAAGGTCATCCCTTACAATAGATTCGAGAAGTTCCATTTCTATAAGATTGTCACGCTTAGCCACACCCGTTACATCACAAAACCTCCTGATGCTTTTTGATAAAAAACCTCTTCTTCTCATTCCCGACAAAGTGGACATCCTTGGATCATCCCATCCATTGACATAATTTTCTTCAACCAGTTTCAGCAGCCTTCTCTTCGAGGTTATCATATAGGCCACATTCATCCGGGCAAACTCAATCTGCCTCGAAGGAAATATTTCGAGTTTTTCTATCAACCAGTTGTATAGCGGCCTGTGATGAATAAACTCCAGCGAGCATAAACTGTGAGTGATACCTTCAATAGAATCGGACTGCCCATGAGCAAAATCGTACATGGGATATATACACCATTTATCCCCTGTATTATGATGGCTTGCATGCTTGATCCTGTAAATCACTGGATCTCTCATCAGCATATTATTTGAAGACATATCAACCTTGGCCCTAAGTACCATGCTGCCATCCTCGAACTCTCCTGCTCTCATCCTGCGAAATAAATCAAGGCTTTCTTCAACAGGTCTCTCTCTAAAAGGGCTATTGGTGCCAGGCCTTGTAGGTGTTCCCTTCATCTCCGCAATTTCTTCAGGACTACTGGAATCAACATAGGCCAAGCTTTTGGAGATAAGTTCTTCTGCATAGTCGTACAGCTGTTCAAAATAATCGGAAGCAAATAAAGCTTCTCCTTCCCATTTGTATCCAAGCCATCGGATATCGTTTTTTATCGACTCTACATATTCAGTATCCTCGGTTATGGGATTTGTATCGTCAAAGCGCAGATTGGTCTTGCCACCATACTTTTTGGCCGTTTCAAAATTGATAAAAATGGCTTTAGCATGCCCTATATGCAGGTATCCGTTAGGTTCAGGAGGAAACCTGGTATGAATACGTCCTCCGTGCTTTCCTTCGTCGAGATCCTTTTCAATAATCTCCTCTATAAAATTCCTGTTTTCTCTTTCCATAATGAATAATTACATGTAATCTGGCATTTCGATTCCAAGCGTCGACATAGCCTTTTCTATTATAAGGGATATACGCTTAACGAGTTCAAGCCTTGATGCACTCTGATCCGGATTTTCAGGATCATAAATTACATGATCATGATAAAAGCGGTGAAAGCTTTTTGCCAGACCATAGGCGTAATTTGCGATATGGGATGGGTCGTATTGTCTCAAAGCTTCATCCAATACTTCCGGAAATCCAATCATCTGACTTATAAGCTCTTTTTCAGCCTCATTATAGATATATATATTTGATCCTTCCATATCCACTGCTTCAGCCTGCGAGGCTTTGCGCAAGACAGACTGAATCCTTACAAAGGCATTCTGAATATATGGCCCCGTGGTACCCTGCATATCAACGGATTCTTTAGGGTCAAATACCATACGCTTTCTTGCATTGACTTTAATGATAAAATATTTAAGAGCCGCCAATCCTATTTTTCTGAATATATCTTCTTGTTTATACGCCTCTAGGTGTGAAACAGCACCTCGTTCTTTTGAGGCTATCCTCGCTTCATCAATGACTTCTTTTATCAAATCATCGGCATCCACTACGGTCCCTTCCCTGCTTTTCATTTTACCTGAAGGCAAATCAACCATTCCGTATGACAGATGGTATAATCTGTCTGCATAGGGTTCACCCAATCGTTTCAGTATTTCAAAAAGCACTTTAAAATGGTAGTCCTGTTCATTACCCACGACGTAAACCATACTGTCCATGGCATGCTCTTCGTATCGCATCTGAGCTGTACCTATGTCCTGTGTCATGTAGACCGAGGTGCCATCAGAACGCAGAAGGATCTTTTTATCCATACCGACGTCTTCCAGATCAACCCACACACTGCCATCTTCCTGCCTGTAAAAAATACCATCCGATAAACCCTTATTCACGGATTCTTTCCCGAGAAGATAAGTTTCTGATTCATAATTAATGCTATCGAAGTGAACACCGAGGGCTTCATAAGTCTTATCAAATCCACTATATACCCAGTTATTCATTTTTTTCCACAGTGCCACTGTTTCCTCATCGCCTTCTTCCCATTTAAGAAGCATTTCCTTTGTCTCACGTCCTATCGGGCTATAAAGATTAAAATAGTCGTTCTTAAACCTTTTGAAAAAGCCTTCACGCGATTCTTCATCCTTATGTCGCGCATCGTACTGAGCGTCGGCTTCACCGCTATCTTGCCACTCGGCATACTCCTTTTGCAGAGCCTTGTCAAATTTCACATAGTAGTCGCCTACAAAATGATCACCTTTCATACCTTTGGACTCTGGTGTTGCGCCCCCCGAAAACAGCTTCCATGCCATCATGCTTTTACACACAGCAATTCCCCTGTCATTAATGACCTGGGTCTTCACAACTTCATATCCTCTGGTTTCAGCAATCTGAGCGACTGACCATCCCAAAAGTATGTTTCGGATATGGCCCAGGTGAAGAGGCTTATTCGTATTAGGCGAAGAAAATTCAACCATCATCTTTTTACCATTACGCCCTGCCTGGCCAAATTTTTCATCAGACAATTCTTCAAAACATTGTTGCCAGAATGCCTGGTTTAACTGCAAATTGAGGAATCCTTTGACAACATTATAATCCTCTACGAATCTTGAATTGGCTTTTATGCATTGGCCCAATTCTTCAGCTATCTGCGCGGGGCTAAACTTCAGGACTTTAACGAGGGGAAAAACAACAAAGGTATAGTCACCTTCAAACTCCTTTTTTGTTGGTGATAATATGATATCATTGACATCCAGTTCATGCCCGTATTTCTCACGAACAGCAGCCTGGATATCGCTTGTTATGTATGACAATGTGGCCATGAGTAATATTGAACTGCGAAAATAGGACTTATTGAGCAATCAGACTTTGAAGAAACTGAAGATTGTTTGTCCATAATTTCTTTGATCATCCAGAACTGGATGGCTGTCGAATCTCACATTGGGGTTGTGTTCTACGACGAGTATTCCATCCTTTGAAAGCATATTCTTTTGAAGAATCAGATCCGGAATCTCGGGAATGTTTTTGAGTGGGTATGGAGGTCCTGCAAATATATAGTCGAATTGCTCATCACATTTCTTTATAAAGCTGAACACATTCTTTTTGTGTATCCTCACATATTCCTCGATTTCGAGCTTTTTCAACATCTCAGTTACAAAGGCCACACAAGCACCAAAATTATCGACATAGCTAGCATCTCGACACCCCCTGCTTACACATTCGTAACAGTGATTGCCAGTGCCTCCAAAAAGATCCAAAAAACGTATTTCGCTGAAATCAAGCCTGTTTGCAAGGATATTATAAAGCGCCTCTTTAGAAATATCTGTTGTTGGCCGGGTTGGCCATTTTTTTGCCGGTGGATTAAACCTGTATCCTTTGAATGTGCCTCCAATTATACGCATGTTCTGGCAAGAAATAAATCAAAGTATAATTGCTTGCCGCTGGGCAAGTCTTCCCTGGTCTGAACCAAATCATCCATAAGTCTCAGACCTGGCATATATGTTTTCAAATTGGAGTACAAACGCGAACTTTTATCAATTTCGCCTGCCAGTTGAATTTCCAGAGAAGTATAATCTATATTGAAATGTTGAAGCACAGCAAGGATAAAGTACAGGTAATCATTGACGCCGGCGCAATAAAACTGGTTATAAAACAAAAATGTGCCATCGCGATGACAACAGATGTGCAAGCTGCTGCCCTGCAAATAAATGAGACAGTCCGATTCTGTCAGGTATGCATAATTCGACATGGCTGTGGATATGTGCACCGTCTCGACAGACCTTTCTTCCTGCTTAATTT
>RFSX01000033.1:0-7500 GCA_009923745.1 Chitinophagia bacterium | reverse complement strand
GAGAATCCAGAGCTTGAAGAAGCCTTCCTCGAAATATGCACTGAAGCAGGAATTGTAGGCTTAAAAGGCCACCGCTCTGTAGGTGGGTTCCGCGCTTCCATGTACAATGCGATAGAGCTTGAAAGCGTTCAGTTACTTGTCGATGTGATGAAAAGCTTTGAGCAGAAAAATGGCTGATAAAAACTATATCAAGTACGAAAACCTCAGAATTCCTCTTAAGATAAAGAAGGAGTGGCGGAGAACGGTCCGCTATTCCATCAGCAAAAAAAGTATAAACCTAACCGTCCCCAAGTTTTATACCCGGGACCAGATTCTAAATGAATTCGAAAAGATAAAGAGCTGGTCACAACAGCAATTCAGACGGAGCCCGGACATGGTCGAACGCTTTGTTCCAAGGACATACTCGACCGGTGATTCTCTCTATATATATGGTGAGCAATTCGATCTCATCATAAACTATAAAAACCGCAAGACTTGCTCTGCAGAAATCATGGATCAAACCGTGCTTATAAATGCGCCAGAAGATCTGGATGACCATGACAGACATAAGAATATAGGTGCTGTTTTGTCCAGATTGTTTTCAAAACACTTTTTGCCGGCCATTACGGATCGCGTCAAGGCACTTAATGAACTGCACTTCCAGGAACAGATCAACAGGGTGAGCTTGAAAAACAATCAAAGCAATTGGGGCAGTTGTTCATCAAACAGAAACATCAATCTATCCAGCAGGCTCCTGTTTGCCCCGAGAGATATTATTGATTATGTTATCATTCATGAATTGGCGCATCTAAAGGAAATGAACCATTCAAAACGCTTTTGGTCGATAGTTGAAAAGGCCATGCCAGCTTACAAGACTAAAGACGTGTGGCTGACAAAAAATGGCTATATGCTAAAATTTTAGACAGTTATGCAAGATAATTGAACTTATGTATTGATTTGCTGTTTGAGATTTCATGATTTAAGGCTTTCTAAGGAAATCCATTTTTGCATATTAAGTCAACCCCGAGCCTTCGGGCTCTCATTTGTTAATGCAAAACAAGGTCCCATGATTATCTTTAGCATTACCCTGATCATCCTGATTATTAATTTTGACAGGATTTTACAAAAGGTACAGTAAGAGAAAGGACCGGCGAAATATCGTCGGTTTTTTTATTGGACAGCTTCGTACATTCTTTTTACTTCTTCAAGATCAAACTGCCCTAGCAAGCCAGTCTGAAAAACAAACTCCTTATCGCCTTGCAGTCTCACATACCTGAAGTCATAGCTTATCCTATCTTCTGAATATTTTTTTTCGAAAATGAATCCCTTTTCATCTTCTTCTACAATTTTGGAAAATGTTTGGCTGGCTATGGCATCAGCTTTTTGTTTTTCCACTACGTCCGAAGCATTGCTCATATAGGCCGTCCCTGCGATTATTTGCAGGTTGAAATCATCGCCACCCTTAACCGTAATGTCCTGAACGATGCCAAGATCATCCACGACTACCTCAGCTTCATCCGGCGCATGGATTTTTAAGGGCACCCCATATTGCAAGAGATCTAGTTCGGGTAGCTTAGAACCTGCCTGATCCGACTTGCAGGATCCAAACAAAATGCCAGCAAGCACAACTATTGCTATTAGCCTGTTCAAGTTTTTCATCGATGGTTTATTATAATAAAAAAGTGCCCTGGTGCTATACCAGGCACTTATAAAGATACGCTTTAATTATTCTTCTTGTCTAAGCTTTTGTCTTAATTGAACAGCCCACAGCTTTTGTGAAAGAGGGTTCAGGATTCTTGCCTGACTCTATTGCCATGATTGCATTTTCAAGATACTTCTCACTCACCGCTGATACATCTCTAGGGCTGTCATCAATAGCGCCAATGTACATAACTGTTCTTTCTGCATCAAGAAGGAAGACATGCGGAGTTCTTGTCGCTCCATACTGAGGATAGATTTTCTGCCCTTCATCAAAGAGATAGACAAAAGGGAATTCCTTTTCTGATGCCCGCACTTTCATTTTTTCATAACTATCTTCTGGCTGTACCGCAGGATCATTTGGGTTGATAGCGATCACCGGGTAGCCCTTTGGCGCATAGGTTTTGTGAAGCTCTATAAGTCTGTCTTCATACATCACCGCATACGGACAATGGTTGCATGTAAAGGTCACAATAAATCCTTTCGCATCTTCAAAGTCAGATAGTGACACCATCTCTCCGTCGATGTTTTTTAGCTGGAAGTCTGTGGCTGTATCTCCAACTTCATAACCTCCACCCACAAAGCTGAATGACAAGCCCACCAAGGCTGTTAAAAGTATAGCTAGATTTTTCATAATCAATTATTTAAATGTTCAAATATGGTTTTAATATAGATTTCAATTCATCGGTAGAATGGAAACTCTTTTCGTAGAAATTTCTTTTTTCTCCCTTATAAACAAGCGTTATCGGAATAGCACCCGACCATTCAGGGTCTACCTTGTCTATCCAGGTCGATTCCTTTTTATCCAAAAGGACAACGACGTCCGACGCGATTTTATTCTTATTTAAAAAAGGGATTAGTCGTGATTCAAATTGTCTCTCGAAGTCAAGGCTGACCAGCACAACCTTCAACTTTTTTCCCTTGGACAGCTTTTGAATATCTTCAAAATGAGGCAGCTCCTTAACACAAGGAGCACACCAGGTAGCCCAGAAGTTAACAAGATAAGTTGTGTCATTTTGAGTATCGAGTATGTGTTCGAAATCATCAAAGGACCTATAAATATCAACATCCTTGAGAGTCCAACTTTGGGGAAATGCTGTGAGGCTACTTAAACTGAAAATGACAGATAGTATGAACAATCTCATGCCGGCATAACGCAAATCTAATGCCGAATGTTTTCGGTTTCAGATTAATTTAACTTGTAACTGAGGCCCATCTCACGTATCTCCTCGATGAAAGATGAATTGATATCCACCTTGTAGGCGGCAACACTAAAATCGAGTGACATCTTTTCTTCTACAAGTTTCATATTCAAGCTGTGATCGCCAGGATTATCACGACACAACAGCTTTAATCTATTGATCATGTCATCGTCAACACTGAGTATAGGTATTCTCAGGGTCAGGGATTTTGTCAGGTCCTGACTGACCGATGCCAACAATCGAATATCAAAAATCTTGAAAAACACCCTATCTGAGTTTCGATATCTCTGGTGCTTACCGGATATATAAATCACCTGGCCGAGGCTGAGCAAGTGCTTGTACTTTTCATAATCCTCGGTATATGCTCCAAATTCAAAAGAACCTGTGTAGTCCTGAATACTTATCCGCGCATATCCCTGTCCGTTGCGCTGAGAAACACCGTGATGTGCCTGTGTGATGATGCCGGCAATTCTAAGCTCAAGATCCGTGATCTTTTCAAGCTGACTCAAGGCGCAGTTCACATAGTTTTCCAACTCCATTTTATAGTCATCCAGCGGGTGGCCGGATATATAGATGCCGGTAACCTCTTTTTCTTTCTCAAGTAGAATCGATTTTGGCCAGGCTTCTGCTTCCGGAATATGCGGCTCATTAAGCATCTGGTCACTCATATCTCCAAACAGGGAAGACTGCGCAGAATCTTTTTGATTCTGATAAGAAGAGCCAAAGCGAATAGCATGCTCGATGAAGCTGTCATATTTTTCAGATTCTGTGAAATACTGAGATCGGAATTTGCCCAGTGAGTCCATGGCTCCCGCATAGACAAGGCTTTCAATGGTTTTCTTGTTGATCGCTCTCAGGCTGACACGCTTTGCCATATCGACCAGTGAGCTGAAAGGACCTTTATCTCTTTCATTGATGATCTCTTCGGCAGGGCCTGCGCCAAGACCTTTCAGTGCGGACAAACCAAAGCGGATTTCACCTTTCTGGTTAACCGTGAAATTGATACGACTAAGATTAATATCCGGACCAAATACCGGTATTTCCATACGCTTGCATTCTCTTAAAAAGAAATTAAGCTTGCTAACATCCGACTTGTTGTGGTTCAGCACAGCTGTCATAAACTCAGAAGGATAATGCGTCTTCAGGTATGCTGTCTGAAATGCTATGTAGGCATAACAGGTAGAGTGCGACTTGTTGAATGCGTAGGATGCGAAATGCTCCCAATCCTTCCATATTTTTTCAATAACCTTTTCCGGATGGCCGTTAGCTTTACATCCCTCCAGGAACTTGGGATACATTTCATCAATGATTTTTTTCTTCTTCTTACCCATGGCTTTTCTGAGCTTGTCAGCCTGGCCCTTGCTAAATCCTGCAAGCTTCTGGGAAAGAAGCATTACCTGCTCCTGGTACACCGTAATTCCATATGTTTCCTTGAGATTCTCCTCCATGTCTGGAAGGTCATAGGTGATCTCTTCCTTGCCATGTTTTCTCAATACAAACTTGGGAATGTATTGCATCGGTCCGGGTCGATAGAGGGCATTCATAGCAATAAGGTCTTCAAACTTATTGGGCCTGAGATCTTTGAGATGCTTTTGCATACCTGCCGACTCATATTGGAATATGCCTATGGTGTGTCCTTCCTGAAATAGTTTGTAGGTCTCCTGGTCTTCAAGGTCAATAGCATCCATGTCCAGCTCAAAACCTCGGGTCTCCTGTACATATTTGACGGCATCCTTTATAATCGTTAAAGTCCTCAATCCAAGGAAGTCCATTTTCAAGAGCCCGGCATTTTCGGCTACCGAGTTATCAAACTGACTGACCAGCAGATCGGAATCTTTGGCCACGGAGACCGGAATGAAATTCGTAATATCATCCGGTGTAATGATAACGCCGCAAGCATGAATACCTGTATTGCGTATAGAGCCTTCAATCCTTTTGGCGGATTTAATCATCTTGCCGATATCATCATCCTGTTCCGCCATTTTCCTGAATTGGGCAGCCCTGTCCAGGTCCTCTTTACTCATCGACTCGGCAAGCCGCTCATCGATCTTTCCATCTGCCAATACCCCGTTAAGGGAAGCACCCAAATGTTGTGGAAAGGACTTGGCTACGCGATCAACATCACTCAGCGGTACATTCATCACACGACCTACATCCCGCAGTGACATCTTGGCCGCCATCGTACCATATGTTATAATTTGTGCTACCTGATTACGGCCATATTTTTCAATAACGTAATCGATGACCTTTGACCGCCCCTCATCATCAAAGTCAATATCAATATCCGGCATGGATATACGCTCCGGGTTGAGAAAGCGCTCAAATAGCAGATCATATTTTATCGGGTCTATATTGGTTATTCCCAGGCAATAAGCAACGGCCGAACCAGCAGCAGAACCCCTTCCCGGACCAACAGATACACCCATATGCCTAGCTGTGCTGGTGAAGTCCTGGACAATCAGGAAGTAGCCCGGATAACCAGAATTGTTGATTACATCAAGTTCGAAATTAAGCCGCGCCTCAATGTCCGGTGTTATGGTGCCATAGCGTCGTTTCGCTCCTTCAAAGCTGAGGTGCATCAGGTATTGCTCTTGTGAACTGAAGCCCTTGGGCAATGGGAAATTGGGAAGCAATACATCCCTGGCCAATTCCATATTATCCACCTTGGAAAATATCTCCATCGTATGATCTAGTGCTTCAGGAACATCCTTAAACAGCTGGCCCATTTCCTTTTGGGTTTTGAAATAGAAATCCGAACTGGGAAATCTAAAACGCTCCTTTTCTTCGATCAGTGAGTTGGTGTTGATACAAAGCAAGATATCGTGCGGCTGGTAATCTTCCTCTTCGATGTAATGGGCATCATTGGTCGCAATGATTTTGATGTTGTGTTTGCGTGCAAACTTTATCAGAATCTGGTTGATGTCCTCCTGACTGTATTTTGAAAAGGTCTTGCGACCCTGGTCATCATAAATATCAATTTTTTCAAGACCCCGATGCCTTTGCAATTCTATATAATAGTCTTCCCCAAAAAGATTGAGCCACCACTTGAGTTCGTTCTCCGCTTCTTCCAATTTATCCCTGGCTATAAGGCTTGGAACAATGGCGCCCAGACAGCAACTGGTGGCTATGATACCCTCATGATATTTTTCTACAAGTTGTTTGTCAATCCGGGGAAACTTCTGATACATGCCCTCAATGAATCCCAAAGAACAAAGCTTCATTAGGTTTTGATAGCCCTTGGTATTTTTGGCCAGCATAAGCTGGTGATAGCGCTGGTCCCTTTCCCCTCGCGACCGGCTGAAGGACTGAAGATGTCTGTCTTCTACGAGGTAAAACTCACATCCTACAATAGGTTTTATATCTCTCTTATTCGCCTCCGAAACAAATTTGAAGGCACCAAACATGTTTCCATGATCTGTCAGAGCAACAGCTTTTTGACCATCGGCAACCGCCTTATCCATCATCTTGGCGATGTCCGACGCACCATCAAGAAGAGAATATTGGGTGTGGCAATGCAAATGGCAAAATTCAGGCATGGATTGAGTTTTTGAATGAATGACAAATGTCCGAAATGGTAATCAGTTCGCCTAATCGGAGAATTATAAAATTAAAATAAAATATATGTATGAGTCGGCCTGATTGGTAGTTATTAACAACAACTATTGCCAAGACCTAGACATTACATAATTCTTGCTTGCGGTAAGAAAGAAGTTTTAAGGAACGAATCGAATTACTTATTCGACTTATTCAGATAGTTCGTCAGTGCCATTGACATGGATGGACTTTCCGGTGTCGGTGCTTTGATATTAATTGTCAAACCCCGTTCTTCAACAGCCTTGCTTGTTTGCGCTCCATATACTGCAAGACGTGTTTCATTCTGTTTGAAATCCGGAAAATTCTCGTACAATGACTTTATTCCCAAAGGACTGAAGAATACAAGACAATCATATGTTATGTCCTTAAGATCCGACAAGTCACTACTTACCGTCCGATACATCATGGCATCGGTGTAGTCAATGCCCTTTTCATCCAGATACTTTACAACATCCTGGGAACCCAAGTTTGAAGTAGGAAGTAAAAATTTCTCATTGTCTTTGTGCTTGTTGAATGCAGATTCCAGGTCAAGGATTTTTCTGACGCCTACAAAGACTTTTCTCTTTCGGTAAACGATAAATTTCTGAAGGTAATTGGCGATGGCTTCTGTCAGACAGAAATATTTAGTCTGTTGAGACATTTTACAACGCATTTCTTCGCACATACGAAAGAAGTGCTCAATTGAGTTCATGCTTGTAAAAATGATAGCTGTGAATTCATCAGGTCGAATTCTGTTTTTGCGGAATTCTTTTTCCGATACAGCTTCAACGTGAATGAATGGACGCCAATCTATCCTGATGCCCCATTTTTTCTCAATATCAAAATAAGGAGACCTCTCCGGCTTGGGTTGTGAGATGAGAATGCTGTCAATCCTTTTGTACGATTCCTTCGTCTGCGAGTCTGCTTTGGATGCCATATATTTTATCACACAGTTTTATCAAATGAGATCCCGGAAAAGGCTGTATAGCATCACCCAGGGCGACAATTCGAAAGCGCAAAAATAAAGAAAAAAATGAAAAAAATTCCG
>RFSX01000032.1 GCA_009923745.1 Chitinophagia bacterium | reverse complement strand
AAGAAGAAGTAGCAAAGCGATTAGGAAAAGGACGCTCAACAGTAACCAACTTTCTACGCTTACTTAAGCTTCCTGCGATCATTCAAGCTGAATTAAGAGATATAAACCGCAATGAAAGTTTGGATGAGAATAGTGAAGGTTCCACCTCGTTAATTTTTACTATGGGTCATGCTCGGGCATTACTAAATCTGCCTTCAGAGGAAGCTCAGATAGCGCTCTACAAGAAAATTCTTAAAGGGGGATTAAGCGTTCGTCAAGCCGAGAATTTAGCTGCGGCCATCAAAAAGCCACAGGTTAAGCTACCCGAAACTGCCAGCACGACTCAAATGAAGAAATTAAGCCAAGTCCGGCAAAGAACGGGAAGATTTGGACCTGTAACAGAATTTCAAAAGATCTGAACTGATTTTCGCTTCTCCGAATTGATTAGAGGAACAAGCACTCCCGCAATGGTATGCACTTTGCTTAATCGGTTCCGACTGGAATCCGGCAAAAAAATCGCTTTGCTGTCGTTTTTGTGATTTGTTTGACTGTTTACGCTCAAAATTCTTTACGCTTCTGTCAAACTGATGTGATTCAGACGTAGCTGCTATGGATTGGCTGCTCAGGTGATCCTGGGAGTCGGATGACTCTTCGGTACCCTTTTCCATACTTATAGAATCCTGGACAGGCGCCAGAACAACAAATAGAAATATTAGTTTGATTATTCGCCAATTCATACAGCGCGTAAATGTACAATAAATATTTAAATCATATCGGGCTATTTATATCTGCCAAGCCCTTATTTATGGGACATTTAAGCATTTTTAAGCTACCTTAACCAAAAAAAAATATGGGTATATTTTCATTCATAAAATCTGCCGGAGAAGCATATCTTAAAAAGTCTACCCTGACGGCTCGCAAAAAACAACGCAGCAAGGAAATGCAAAACCAAAGACAGGAAGGTATCCTTGAGGGCATGCTTTACAGCGCCGGACTTAAAATCAATCAGCTGGAAGTAGAACTGGAGGGTCAAACCGTCAAAGTATACGGAGAAACAAAATCAGCCGCGGACAGAGAAAAGGCCATACTGATTTTGGGTAATGTAGATGGTATTGAAAATGTTGAGGATCGCATCTCATTATTGGGGGAGGAAGCTCATACAGAGTTCTATAAAGTACAAAAGGGTGATTCTCTTTCAAAGATAGCGAAGAAGTTTTACGGGGATCCACTTAAATACAACATACTTTTTGAGGCCAACAAGGAAGTTATTAAGGATCCGAATTTGATTTACCCTGGCCAAGTTATACGCATTCCAGCACTAGTTAACCCGGTTTAATGTTTTTCCTGAAATAAAAGCACTTATACTGTCATACAACATGGACAGCAATCGCTGCCTGGATTCCAGGCTGGCCCAGGCCTGATGCGGGGTGATATAACAATTATCCAAATTCAGTAGCGGGTGTGAAGCATCAGGCGGTTCCTGATCCAGAACATCCAGCAAGGCAGCTTCTATCCTACCTGCTTCAAGGGCTTTCTTCAGATCAGCATTATTGACCAATCCACCCCTTGCTGTATTTACCAAAACAGCGTGAGCTTGCATTAGATTAATATTGTGCCTGTTGATGATGTGCTTTGTTGCTTCGTTCAAAGGGGCATGAAGAGTAATGATATCGCACGCTCTGAACATCTCCTCTTGCTTTACAAAATACAGGCCATCCATATCTTCAAGCTTCCGGGTATGGGATACAAGCACTTGCATGCCAAATGCCAGTGCAATACGGCTTACGGCCTTTCCGATATCCCCATACCCAAGTATACCCAGCTTTTTACCCGCCAATTCCTTGATTGGAGCATGCCAATATGAAAAATCATTGCTCGAAGACCAGCTACCCTGAGACACCTCCTGACTATATCGCCTAGATTCATTAAAATACGCCAGGAGCATAGCAAAAACGTGCTGCGCAACCGATGAGGTACTATAACCGCTTATATTGCAGACAGGAATACCTTTGGAAGCGGCACTTTGAATATCTACATTATTAAATCCCGTGGCTGCTACCTGGATCAACTTTAGTCCTTGAATTTGCTCTATAGTTTCGCTTTCTATCTTGCATTTGTTAACAATAAGGATGTCAGCATCATGTGATCGTTCAATAATCTCTGATTTATCTGTTCTTGGATAACTCGTCAGATCAACAATACTATTTAAGATACTCATATCATTATCACCCGGATCAAGGGTGTGCGCATCTAGAAATACTGCTTTAAGTTTTTCCATATCATAAAGAATTCAAAGCCCAGTCATAATCAAGGTATTCGACCCTGGCATCATCATTGACACGCCTATTTGTATAGCGATTCAAATAAGAAATAAGCCCATCAAAATCGGAAGCATACCATTCAAAGATTTTAGAAATCTTGACGCTACCCGAGGAGATGACATTGAATTTACTATTGTTAATAAACTGTCGTGTTTGTCTTTCAAGATCTTCCTCAAGACTTTGTGCCGTCCAGGCTTTATTCATCAAAGGGGGACAGGACCTGGCAGCACAATTCACGGCAAAGTGAATTCTAGCCTCATTGAATTGTGGCCTGATTATCTCATTTTCAATCTGGTTCAGTGATAATGTTCTTCCGTCCAGTTTAATGCGTTTTACATCCCAGGGATTTCCGCCATCCAATTCTGTAATGCTGGACACAGGATATTTGTCCAGTATGAATTTAATCGTGAATGCATTATAGGCATTGATCCAGTATGCCAGTGCCTCATCGCGAGTCATGGCAGAAGGCTTTTGCTCTTCAAGCCAGTCCAGGTACTGATCCAGATCAGAAACCTTCGATTTCATGGCTCTGTAATCGACTCTTCCATCAGTGCTTACATACTTTCTCAGCAAGGCGTCGTATAATTCTTCAGGTCCAGCCTCCTCGCTTTCCGCGACCGAAGCACCGGCATCTACCTGCTCTAACTTATCCCCATATTCTGCCGATTCCTCCCTTGCAGGCATGGAATCAACCAGCCTGACTTCCTCAACAGATTCGACTTTGCTTTGATTATTTACAGACTTTTGAGCAGTAACTGGATTCTCGATATTGACCTCAAATTCAGCTTGATACTCATCGCTGTCACTAGTAGATGGCATCGGATGCTTGTCGGACTCCCGTATGTACTCTTCAGTTGCCTTAGTATGTATGGATTCCTTTACGGCAGAGTGATCATTTTTACAAAAACAAAATGACAGTGCCAGTACTACAGTTAATATGTACATTTTCATTGCTTTTATAATCAATAACGTTTCTGGGGAACAAGAGTTATTTAAGGAAATGTGAAGCTTTAAACCTTAACCCTCAATGCCCCAGATTTCCATAAAAATAAAATTGTGATTAGGACATTAAATCTCAAAGTCAAGACGTAGCCCTATGCTCCTTGGTGCTTCTAATAGACCAGGTCTGTAGGTGATTTCTTCATTGAGAATATTTTCCATCAGGACGCTGCACTTGATAAAGCCAAAGTCATAGGCTAGACGACCATCCATCTTATTGAATCCTCCAGGGTTGGCAATGCGATAAAGTCGGATCTGTCCCAAACTGCCAAGCAATTGATCAATTGTCTCCGTAGTACTGGTGTAATTGTAGGAGAAACCAGCAGAAAAATTATCAAGGAAGGCTTCAATGTCAATTTTAAAATTATGCCTGTTGCGATACTTTAGAATATTCTGCTTTTCTGTTTCACCTATTGGTATACTGATTGAACTGAGAACAGGTTCATTGTTTTCAAAATCCTGATAACGTGGATCCAGGTATGTATAACCAGCAAGTATATTCACAGGAATGCCAAGGAAGACCGAGCGTCCTACCCAATTGACTTCAAAGCCTTTGATTTCAGTATCCCCCACGTTTTTGGACTGAAACCCTGCCCGCATCATATCATCAATTTGAACTGAAAACTCGGTCATGTTTTTGTATCGGGACCAAAAGACCGCAAGATCGAGAAATCCTTCCCAGGTCTTGATTTTCAAACCCTGCTTGATACCAAGCTCTGCTGACCATCCGGACTCTGATTGAAGGTTTACATTTGGAAAAACATAAAACCCGCCAACACCTGTTTCTATAAACCGTTCAAGAAGCGTCGGGAACCTATAGCCCTGGCCCCAGGAACCCCTCAGGAATGTACCTTCACCAATGGCATAATTCACACCAAACCGACTAATCAATTTGGATTCATCAACCTTGCCATCAGGAATGGTATCCCCAAGAAATACTTCGGGGCTTAGCTGAACATTATACTCCATACGCAAACCGGCAGTCACTGTCAGGTTTTCGATAATCTCCTTATCGACCTCAACATAGGCAGATGCATTATTATGGCGGAGAGCTATATCCTGAAAAATCTCGGAATTAGATGTGGTAAAATAGCCTACCAATCCTGAAGTCAGATTCAGGTTTTGTTTTTCAAAATTTCTTGAGAACTGGTACTCGCTATACCAGGAACTTGAAGAGTTGGACTGATTGTTATTATTGTCATTATTTATATAATAATATCGTCCAAGTATCTTATGTCTGTTACCCTTCCTGTCGTAGATGGTAAGCTGGGGATCTAGATAATACCTGCGACTATCGCTTTCCAGGAAGGTACCCTCGTATGCTGTATATATAGCATTGCTCCCATTTCTCCAGAGGAAAAAATTCCCTGATTCAGCCAGGTTGAGCATTGTGTTCAGCCCAAAGTTAATCCTGTCATTGAGCCTGTATTTCAAATTGGCCGATAACCTCATTTTTTCATCAAAGCCATCCTGCAAATAGCTGTCAAAATCTTCATAAAAGCCATTAGCAACTACGTCAAGTTTGCCGAATTTCTGCTTGTGAACTATGCCGATGTTGGTTTTTCGAGGAGCATCTGACCACCATTTCTTATTCAGGTCTTTGGGACTCATATAACTTGTGTAACTGACATTGGCCTTGGTGATGGGTTCCGCCGTTGCATATCCTGTGCGTATATTGATAATGCCGTTCAGCGCAGCCGAACCATATAAAGTAGAAGAAGCACCTTTTAGAACCTCTATCTGGCTTATATTTTCAACAGGAATGTCTCCCCAGGACGGTCTGCCAGCGTCAGCCTGTAATGCCGGAATATCATCTATCAAAAGCAGAACACGACTTCCTGCTCCATAGGACCATCCAGAGCCTCCTCGGATATTGGCCTGATTATCGATGATCTGAACACCTGGAATCTTATCTAGCAGTGAGGTTATATTGACCGTATTGGTGTTTTCAAGGAGTTGTGGCTTAACCACATTAATGCTAACTGGCGACAGGGCCAGGGATTTTTCATTTTTTGATCCGGTAACTGTTGCCGTTTGAAGAATATTGGCAGAAAAGCTCAGCACCTGGTTCACCTCTGTAAAGTGTCCAGGCTCTACCGTGACAGGCATTTCAAATGTTTCATAACCCACATAACTTATCTGCAAGATATAATCACCCGGCTCCAGATTTAATGAGAAGTTACCATCAATGGATGTTATAGTCGCCAAATCGCCAACGACAATATTGGCACCGATCAACACATCCTTAGTTTCTTCATCCAGAATGATCCCTTTAATCCCCGAATCCTGGGCCATTAGGCTTGAAGTAAATGAAATTAGAATAACTAGGTAAAATACATGTAAAACTGACTTCATAGCTGTCGTATTATTTGATCATTTGTTCAATCATATCTTTAACCATGGAAGTCATATCGTATTCGGCGTTCCAGGACCAATCCCTTCTTGCCAGGCTGTCGTCTATACTTTCTGTCCAGCTGTCCGCTATCGCTTGTCTATGGTCCGGATTGTAACTTATCTCAAAATCTGGTAAATAACTCTTGATCTCAGCGGCCAGTTCCTCCGGACTCAAAGAGAAGCCATGTATATTGTAGGCCATTGAGGTACTGATGCTTGATCGATCTGCATGCATAAGTTCAAGCGTAGCTTTCATAACATCCGGCATATACATCATTGGAAGACGCGTGCCGGCTTTAAGATAACAGTTATAACTTGACTTTTCCCTGGCATCGAAAAAAATTTCAACAGCAAAGTCTGTAGTTCCTCCTGCTGGTCGTACCTTATGACTGATGACACCGGGATATCTGAGTCCCCGCACATCAAGCCCATAGCGTTTGTTGAAGTAATCGCTCCATAGCTCTCCGGTAAACTTAGAGATGCCATAGACTGTAGCCGGTTCGAAAGAGCTGTTCTGAGGTGTATCCCGTTTAGGGGTGGTAGGACCATAGATACCTATGGTGCTTGGAAAAAAGATTTTTTTTAACTGGCGGTCCCTTCCAATTTCAAGCAATTTTATATAAGCATCGAAATTGAGTTTCCAAGTAAAGGCAGGGTTTTCTTCACCCTTTGAAGACAACAAGGCTGCAAGGTGATACACCTGACTGATTTTATTTTCAGCTATAAATGCGTCAAGTTTTGAACTGTCAAGTATATCGAGAATTTCAAATCTGGAAATTCTTTCAGATGGCTCACGGATATCTGTTGCAATAACATTATCCTCGCCATATATTTTTTGCAATTCAATAGTCAACTCCGTGCCTATCTGTCCATTGGCTCCAGTAAGTAAGATCCTATCTCCTTCCAACGATGTCTTTTTCTCAGGTTATCAAAAACACAAGATAGCTATCAAATATAAGCTTTAAAATAATTTTTCCGACTGCTAGGTTTTGCTATAGTCAAGGAGAAAATCAAGGCTGTCACAGGGTGATGTGGACTTTGAACTGTAATCCACTTTGAAGGCATGATGCTCAAGCCCATTGCTGACTACAATGTAAGGCACTTCGAGCTTGAGATTATATTGGGCAGCCTGGAAGGCAGCTTCGGGTTTCAAGGCTGTGTTAAAACTCTTGAATTCAAATAGTACAGATGGCCTGGCTTTTGTAAAAAAGACGAGGTCATAGCGACGTGATATGCCATTCAGCATGATGGTTTTTTCTACGGCAAGTACGGAATACGGGATATTGTAGCTCTCATGTAAAAGGGCGATCCAGCTTTGCCGAACCAACTCTTCGGGTTGTACAGACACATATTTTTTGCGTACAGGATCAAAGATTGACCGGCGACCAGCATCCTCCTGGATCTTTAAATAATCATGATAATCTTCCAGCTTCAGTTTAATCATTGACTTCAATATGTGAAGACTTGCCAAGGCTTTTGTGAATAATCGATTCGAAAGTATCCACGCCACGACTCAGCATCTCATAATTATCAATTGAAATCACCTGGATGCCACCGGTACGCATTTCTTCAATAAAGAGCTTCTGATGAACAAGCTTTTCGGGCATATACGGATTTAATATTTCGTCTTCAATCAATACCACTGGTTTACGATCTGTATCACTGAATATCCCCGGCAGCAATTTAACTTGCTCATCATGTGTAAATATTTCCTTGAGGGCCAGGCCCTCCAGCTCAAGCAATTTCCTGTTCCTGTCATAAGCCAGGATGGAAACTATGGAATAATCTCGCGTCTGAAATATCCTGATGTCTTTCCTGAAATAATTAAGACCAAAAGCCAGGTATGAGGAAAGATTGTTAAGCTCTGACGCATTAAGAAAATGCGAACTCCTGTTTACATTGAAATGCACACCATCTATCTGGCGTGTTGCACAAAGCGGAATTCGTTTAACCTGAGGAAAAATGACCGAGTCAACATGTTCGTCATAGCTCGCGATAAGGAAGTTATTACATTCTTGAAGTTTTTTCAGATCAGGCGTGCAATTAATGCATACGACCTCATCGCAATAAGAATAAAGCTTTGAATCTTTTCCATCGATAAAATCAGATTTAAGCATGATTAATGGAAAACGATCTAGCAATTGCTGCGCATGTGATTCAAACAGCTGGTTCCAATTGGAAGGCATTTCTCCCTCCCAATGCATCTGCCCTTGCCGAGCATCAAAAAGCTTGTAAATATTGTGGTGTGCTTTGGACACATAATCTTCCCATAGCAACATGAAGGGGTCATGCATCCTGCTAAGATTATCCAATTCAGCCGTCTTTGCTTTGACAAAAGATTTGAGAAAAGCCTCTTCAAAAGTACTCATCCAGTCCTCTCCAATATCCATAAGCTCGAGGACTAGATGCCTGTCATTATCTCCCAAATCATTGAGCATCATATACCAGGCTAAAAGTCCTTTTTCGAAGCTCATAAGGTAATCTGCCTTTCTGCATAAATGCAGCATATCAGAAAGCCAGCTGCGGTATTGACTGAAACTGAAGCAAAAACGTTCTACATTTTCGTTAAAAAGACCATATTCATTAATCCTTGTCATGAGTTCCCGACAGGCATTAAATATCGAAGCCAAATCATACTCTGAATTGTTGGTATTCAGCTTCATCACAGTTTCTGTCATCAGGCAGGCTACTCTTTCATTATTGTATTTAACACGCGCCTTGATAAGACAGTCCAACGCTTCCATATCCCTGATGCTATCACCGGAATATTTATCGGAATCGTCAAGAATATCGAACAGTTCTCTTGAATGAAATTCAATCTTCTTTTGCAAAGTATCGTCGATAAGCTTCCCCCTCTCTTGCGTCAGTGTTTTAATTTTACGCAACTTGAGTTTAATTTCATTGATATCCTTTAGGTAGGATTTCTGGATTTGGTTGAATACCGTTTGATATATGTCCTCAAACTTGCTTCCCAGTTTTTCCAGCTCTTCAACACATTCCTTTATGATCCCAAGAACATCCTGTATGTCATATCGCCGAAATACATCTTTGTTAAAAAGCTCAAAACTGTTATTGTACCTGTATTCGGGTTGATACATTGAAACAGCCGTCTCGATCATTTTTTTCTTTACCCTGAAGTCATTGACTGCTATTTCCGGATAAAGCCTGGACTTCAATTCCCTCGCCTTGAAGTCAGTCACATTCAGTCCTGCCCCCACCAGTGAGACATTACCCAGACAGGATTCGTAATGACGCTCTAGATTTTCCTCCAGCTTTCGAATCTTATCATTGAGTGTGCTGTCAATCTGCTCAAAGGCTCTCATGTCAAGTTGAAGATCCTCTCTTTTTTCCAGCCTGCTAAGGGTATAGGACAGCTGTGCTTCACCGCGTCCGTCAACAACCAGCGAAAGTTGCTGAAGCTGATAGCGCGATAAAAAATAATTCAGATATTCCAGCTCATCCTCATCCCTGACAATCAATAAAACTTTATTGCCCTTTGACAATTCATTATAGACTGTCCAGAATACATGATTGAGGCATTTGCGTCTTTCCTTAAAACCGATATACAGTTTTTCAGGAGCTGATTCCAATAAATGAGATTCAAATATATGCTGAGTAGAAATATTCATTAATCCGCTTTCTTACTTGATAACCATTACAAATATACATTTAAATACTTGTAATATGAACGAAGCAGATGTTGTATTTGTAATAAAAAAAAACGCCTGAAGAGAAAGCATTCATCCTACAGGCGCCGTTTATCATCTTAAGTCGGTATCTAGTTCCTTTCAACCATTCCCCCACTTATTTTCTCACCATTCTTGTATTCATATTCCATCACAACTTCTCCTTCATCATTATAATATCGCATTAGGCCGTGTTGCTTACCGTTTTTGAAATTCACCTCTTTTTGAATTTCACCCCTGTTATTGTATTCCACAGACTTACCATCAAGCTGATTGTCTATATAGTTCATTTCTTTTTCCATACGACCGAATTTATAGGTAGCAAAACGGCCATTATACATATTGTTTTCGTAGTACACTTCGGTTTCTATTTGGCCTCTATTGCTGTATTCAAGATAGGGCCCGGATAGTATGCCATCAGAATAGGAAGCCATTGTCTTTATCTTACCTGCATTTTCAGCCTGATAAAATGTTAACCATACACCATTGCGTTTTCCATTACTAACATAACCTGTCTCAACGATATCACCAGCTGCATCCCGTTTGATTGCCTTAGTGATTTGGGTTCCCTTAACCAATTCGGTTTCATAACCCTCAAGATTGGCTGCCGCTCCACTGTTTACAGATCCACTGCATGCTGCAAAAAAAGATAAACTGAAAAATAAAAGTATCGTTCTCATTTTTATTATCATTTAGCTTAGGAAATTAAGGAATATTGCTTTCAATTTGTTTCTTTTAGAAATCTCATTTACATCTATTTACAGATGCTATATGTATAAGATCTGAGCAAAATTCATGCGAATTTAGCAGATTAGAAAATTTATGACAAAAATTATTGAGCTGTACAGCTTAAAACATTAAAGACGATATGACAAACAAGGAAATTGCGTTCAAGTTCAGACTTCTGGCATCCCTCATGGAACTTCATGAAGAGAATGCCTTTAAAATCAGATCCTATAACAACGCGTACCTTAATATCAGAAAACTGCCCAGAGAGTTAACCGAGCTTAATGAATCAGAAATATCCTCTTTACCCGGCGTTGGAAAGGCAATCACAGCAAAAATCACTGAACTCATAGAAACCGGAAGCCTGAAAAACATTGAAAAACTGCTCGATATTACACCAGAAGGGATCGTTCAAATGCTAGGTATAAAAGGCTTAGGGGCTAAAAAAATTGGAGTCATATGGAAAGACTTGGGTGTAGAATCAGCCGGCGAACTCCTGTACGCTGTAAATGAAAACAGATTAATTGACCTGAAAGGCTTTGGAGCCAAAACCCAGGAAAATATTAAACAGCAGCTTGAATACTTTATAGAGTCCTCGGACAAACAGCTCTATGCCAGGATCATTCCCGATATGGAATTATTGCTCGAAGGGCTTAAAGCGGCTTATCCTGAAAAACTGTTCAGTTTTTGCGGTGAACTACATATGAAAAATCCTATTATTTCTGAAGCATGTATACTCGGAGAAATAGACAATAAGAGTTTTCAGAAGTTTTGCAGAAAACTTACACTAACGGATGGTGAAGAAAGAAATACAATTAATGGAACACCTATAGTGTATTATCAAAGTTCCAGGGAATACTTCTATTATAATCTTGTTGAATTAAGTACCGGCAGCAATTTCTTCCAGAAGATTAAGCTGCAAAAGCGTGCATACAACTCTGAAAAAGAAGTCTTTGAGCACAAAGGCTTGCCCTATTACATCCCTGAATTCAGGGAAGACAGCAATCTTGAATTTATTGAGAAGTATCCCGGAGAAAACAATATTGTCAAGCTTGAACAGCTCAAGGGATGCATTCACAATCACAGTACATACAGCGATGGCGTAAACACCATCGAAGAAATGATATCTACAGCAGAAGAAAAAAACTATGAGTACTTTGTAATGACGGATCATTCCAAATCCGCATTCTATGCCAATGGGCTTGAAATTGAGCGCTTGAGAGAGCAAGGCGATGCTTTACGCCTTCTG
Organism: Chitinophagia bacterium; assembly: GCA_009923745.1. GTDB lineage: Bacteria > Bacteroidota > Bacteroidia > Chitinophagales > Saprospiraceae > RFSX01. The sequence goes on along the minus strand of RFSX01000032.1, from coordinate 2,326 downwards.
GATCAGCAGAATGAAGGCATTCGTATCTTTTCCGGTATTGAATCAGATATCCTGAGCAATGGAGATCTGGACTATCCTGACGATGTGCTGGCAGAGTTAGACCTCGTCATTGCTTCGGTGCATTCAAACCTGAAAATGGATAAGAATAAAGCAACAAGCAGAATTCTTAAAGCCATTGAAAACCCATTTACCTCCATCCTCGGACACCCGACGGGTCGACTGCTTTTGAGTCGAAAAGGTTATCCTCTAGACATGTATGCGATCATAGATGCTTGTGCCGACCATGATGTGGCTATAGAAATCAATGCCAATCCCCTTAGACTTGATATTGACTGGCGATATGTTCAGTATGCCGTCTCTAAGAATGTACTGCTGTCAATAAACCCTGATGCGCATAGTATAAAAGGTATTGATGATAATTTATGGGGAGTCTGGGCGGCACGTAAAGGCGCTCTGCCTATAAGCCATTGCCTCAATGCTATGCCGCTTGACGAATTCGAGGATTGGCTGCGTAATCAGCATGAAAAAAGAAATTAATTATAACATTGAATAAACAATTGTTAATCGCTTGTTAAAGATATAGTGATGAGGTACTTTCACGAGCTTTAATTGCATTAAATGGATATATTTGTCCCAACTTTGAAAATTTAAAACATCAGACATGAAAAATTTAGGATTTTTATTTGCTTTCAGCTTGCTGTTTTTCACAGCTTGTAAAAATGATTCAGCCAGCACTTCAGCAGAAGCTACTCCTTCCGTGCCTGGTCAGGCTGTCAACACACCAACACCAACAGCTAACCCACTAGGTAATGATGAGTCTGCAGTTCCTGCTGGACCTATCACTACTGTTGCGTTCGAACAAACTGAATATGATTTCGGTATGGTGATGGAAGGTGAAAAAGTAGTTCACGATTACAAATTCACTAATACTGGTGACGAGCCCCTAATCATCAGCAATGCTAAAGGATCTTGTGGATGTACTGTTCCTGACTGGCCAAGAGAGCCTATCGCTCCAGGAGAGTCTGGTGTTATCAAGGTCCAGTTCGATTCTAAGAACAAAGGAAAAGTCGGTGGTGGACTTCAGTCAAAAAGAGTTACTATCACTGCTAATACAGATCCTGTCAATACATACCTTACTATCAAAGGTAAAGTTGACAAAGAAGCTACTGAAGGCGAATCTTAAGATACAGGGTTAATACCTATAAAAAGCCGTTTCTATTTTTTGGGAACGGTTTTTTTTATGCCAGATCCTGAAGAAAGGTCCGCAAGGCCTGCATAGCCCTGAAGCGATGGCTGATCGAGTTTTTGATTTCAGCATCCAATTCGGCAAAGGTTTTATCATAGCCCTGTGGAATAAATACGGGATCATAGCCAAAGCCCTTCACCCCTGCCCTATTCACGGATATATTGCCATCCACAATACCCTCAAACAAATATTCCTGACCTTCATAAATCAAAGCCACAACCGTCCTGAATCTGGCTTTTCTGTCTTGACGGCCTGCAAGAGCATCAAGCAATTTATTCATATTGGCATCTGAATCTTTGGATTCTCCGGCATACCGGGCTGTATGCACGCCTGGCGCCAGATCCAGGGCATATACTTCCAAACCAGTATCATCAGAAAAAACATTCTGTCTAGTCTTAATGTAAACAGCTCTAGCCTTTATAAGAGCATTTTCAACAAGTGTCCCGCCTGTCTCCTCTATCTCATCATGAAAACCTATATCATCTAATCCTTTTATAGATACCAATTCCTTCCCAAGGATATCTTCTACCTCCCGTACTTTATGGGTATTATGACTGGCAAATATCAAGTCCATGACTTAAGTAAGCGATTATGATTTAAAGGCTTCCTGTAAAGCACCCCATAAAGCCTTCTTGAATCGTGTATTACCATCAAGTTGTGTCAAGCTATGGGTCAATAGAATTGAAAAACTTTCGGTCTTATAAAAATGGTTAGCGTGGAACCCGGCATTCATTGAAATCTCTCTTGGCTTAAGACCGAAACAAATGACTTTCTTTATGTTAACTGGAGTTATTTCAGCTACATTGACACTTTCCTCTTCATCCAGGAGATGCAAGGCTGCATTCTCTCCTGGTGTCAGTGCGACAGCTTTTAGAATATTATCCAGGAGTTGCTTTTGAGCCTCATAATCTTTGCTGCGGACAAGTACCAGAACTTCCAATATTTCACTTGCTTCGAGCCTGCTGTGTTCCGCTTCAGGAATAATGAATACTTCAGAGTCAATAAAATAGGAATTCAAAATAAATGTCTGTTTAAATAAGGATTAGCAAAATAAAATTAAATAATTCATTGTTATAATAT
>RFSX01000031.1 GCA_009923745.1 Chitinophagia bacterium | reverse complement strand
TATCTTAATAAATATATGTGCGCTAGTTGAATCTTTCATAATTTCGTGTCCAACCCGAAATCAAGACAAAAATTGAATAAAATGAAGAATGTTGCAGTGATAGGGGCAGGTACCATGGGAAATGGCATTGCTCATGTATTTGCCATGAATGGCTATAAAGTTTCTCTTGTTGATGTTTCTGAAGAACGCCTTGAAAAAGCGCTGGAGACCATCGATAAAAACCTGTGGCGTATGGTGGCCAAAGGAAAAATCGATGAAAGCAAAAAGGAGGAGACCATCAAAAACATTTCAACATTTACAGATATTTCTGATGCTGTAAGATCTTGTGATCTTGTAGTTGAGGCAGCCAGTGAAAAGCTCGATATCAAGCTTTCTATCTTTCGTGAGCTGGATGAGTTGACATCCGAGGATTGCATTCTTGCAAGCAATACGTCTTCCATTTCAATTACAAAAATCGCCTCTGTCACATCCAAGCCTGACAAGGTCATCGGTATGCATTTTATGAACCCTGTACCCATCATGAAGCTGGTTGAAGTGATCAGGGCTTACAATACCAGTGATGATGTTACGCAAAATATAATGGATCTTTCAAAAAATCTGGGAAAGGTACCTGTCGAAGTTAATGACTATCCTGGTTTTGTAGCCAATAGGATTTTGATGCCTATGATCAATGAAGCTATCTATACTTTGTTTGAAGGAGTAGCAGGTGTTGAAGAAATTGATACAGTCATGAAGTTAGGTATGGCCCATCCTATGGGACCCCTGCAATTGGCTGACTTTATTGGTCTGGATATATGCTTGGCTATCCTCAGAGTCTTGCACGATGGATTTGGAAATCCCAAGTATGCGCCGTGTCCTCTTTTGGTAAATATGGTGACAGCTAATAAACTGGGCGTCAAAACGGGTGAAGGTTTTTATAAATATACGAAGGGTTCCAAGGAGTTGGTCGTCTCGGATAGCTTTAAATAAATCAATCGTCAAACCAGTCGTCGAGGAAAATTTCATCCTTGTAGTGCTCCAGTTCTCGGCGTTCCTTTTTAGTGGGTCTGCCTGTGCCTGGTATTCGCCTTTCGGGAGAAGCCTTACCTATAAACCAATCCTTGAATTTATTTAATTCCTCTACAGGAGTCAGGTTGTCATAACAGGGTTGTGCAAGGCTTGCCGATACGCGTTTGCCTATAATTTTATTTACCTTGAATTCAAGCTTATAGCCTCCTTTGAAAATGTTTATCCTGTCTCCGCTCGTAATAAGATTGGCTGCTTTGAGTTTGGATTCGCCCATTTTTACATGGCCTTTTTTGCAGGCCTCTGTGGCTTTAGTTCGGCTTTTGAAAATCCTAACCGCCCACAACCATTTATCAACCCTGATCTTTTTGTCAGACATTCAGATCTATCTTAGGTTCTTCTTCAAGGGGAGGAAAAAGCATATTCAGCGACAGCAAGCGCTCTACCACTTTTTCAGCAACAAAATAATTGCGATACCAGGGTTGATCTGAAGGTACAATATGCCATGGTATATCTGAACGGTCAATGGCATCCTGGTAGGCAGACATATATTTATCCCAATGCTTTCGTTCCTGCCAGTCGTTGTCATTGTGCTTGTAGTTTTTATTCTGTTCTTCAATGCGTTCCAGCAATTTCTCTTTCTGTCTTTCCTTTGACAGGTGGAGAAAAAATTTCATAACTATGGTGTCATTATCTTCCTGGAGTAATTTTTCAAAGGCATTAATGGCATCCATCCGAACCCTGACTCGCTTTTCGTCTATCCAATTGTGTACGCGTTGTATCAGGATGTCCTCGTAATGGGAGCGCACAAACAGTTTGATCTCGCCTTTTCGTGGCGCTTGCTTATGAACACGCCAGAGAAAATCGTGTGCAAATTCTTCTTCGGATGGCTTCTTAAATGAATAGGCAGATACTATTGTGGGGCTGACTTTGCTGAACACCGCTTTCGAAACACCGTCTTTGCCGCTTGAGTCCATGCCTTGCAAAACCACGAGAAGGCTTTTCGTTTTATTGGCATACATCATGGTCGCCAGCTCTCTCATTTCATCAGCAAGCTGTTTTGTTTTATCTTTTATTACCTGCTTTTGTAGCCCCTCAGGTGCCCGGGTGCTGATTTGTCTGATGTCCATGCCCATTGCGCGTGATCGTTTAAACGTTCATTTTTTTTCTTTTCATAAGATAGGATTCAAGGATGGGAACAAAACCTTTTCGGATGTCCGTCTCGACCAGGTCTATTCTGTATTGAAGGCATTTGAGTTTAAGTGCTTCTTTATACTCTCTCAGTTTTTCGGTATAAAACTCTCTTACCTGATTCGACTGAAGCCTCAGTTTTTCACCGGATTCCATATCGATAAACTCATGTGGCCTGTTATCAAACTCAAAATTTTCTTCATACTTCTTGTCTGTCACATGGAATAGAATCACTTCATGCTTATTATACTTTAAATGCTGCAGCGCAGTAAAAAGGGTGTCTGGATTTTCTGCGCGATCAAACATATCACTGAATATGATGACGAGGGATCGCTTATGAATGCTTTCGGCTATCTTGTGTAGTGTGTCTGCTACCGCAGTCTTCTTCAGACCCGAATCGTCTTTGATCAACTGCTCGAGGTAGGAGAGGAGCAGCCTGTAATGCGTCGAACTTGATTTGGCTTTGGTGTGAGTTTTCAGTTCTTCATCGAATAGGCTTAATCCAAAGGCGTCTCTTTGCTTTTTAAGGAGATTGATAAGCGAGGCCGCAGCCAGTGCACTGAACTCCAGTTTATTGAGTTCTCCTTTTTTTCTGTCTTTCGGAAAATACATAGATGACGAAGCATCAATCACGATCTGAGCTCGAAGATTTGTTTCTTCTTCAAACTTTTTGACAAACATCTTATCGGTTCGCGCGTAGACCTTCCAATCTATATTTTTAGTCGATTCACCATGATTATAGATTCTGTGTTCAGCGAATTCGACAGAGAAGCCATGAAATGGACTTTTATGCAATCCGATAATAAAACCTTCTACAACCTGCTTGGCAAATAGTTCAAGGTTTTCCAATTGCTTAAGATCGTAATTTTCAAAAAATGTCATATGGTCGTATAGAATGAAAAAAGCTCTTAAACAACTACGCTTAAGAGCTTTATATTTACTAAAGTTAAAATATTTCTACAGATGCTGAGCAATCTTTTGCTCTAATACCGCCTTTGTAGTTGCTCCGACGTGTTTGTCAACAACTTCTCCATTCTTGAGCAAAAGGATAGTCGGTATACTTCTAACTCCGTATTTCATTGAGATCACTTGATGAAGAAACTAATTTTAAAATAAATAAATTTTAAGCTTTAACATTTGAAGGGTTTAAAAAGTTCTAACAAAATTTCAGGGAGGAATAAAGTACTTTTGAGGCTTGGATTATGGGGCTTCTTGTCGGTCATCATTCTTAAGTTGCTATTCTCTTTTTATCCTGGATTGTATGATGCAATCTACCTGAAAGGTTTGTTTCAGATTGTCCGTGTGGTTCATGACTTCAGTTTAGGCTTACTTCCAATACCGTCATTGTATTTAGTGGTCCCGGGTATGCTTCTTATTTTCTTTTGGGGTTCTTTTGGTTCATGGAAAAATGTACTTGTCTCTTTCGCAGGATTTATTCTGTGGACGATTAACTTGTTCTATATACTCTGGGCGTTTAATTATCATCAACCAAGGCTAAGGGATGTGCTGGAGCTAAGCACGAACAGGATCGATTCAAGTTATATTTCCACAGCCTTTGAGGCACAAACAGCCAAATTGAGCTTTATGGTTTACACATTGGAAGATGACTGGGATCTGGATTGTTATGAGAAACAAATTCGGGAAAGCCAGGAATTCCTCCTTTCGTCATGGGCCATACCTACCCTTGGCCGTGTCCGTGTAAGGCGAATATTAGCTGGAAGTCTCCTGCATTTCAGGACGAAGGGGATATATATCCCGCATGCTTTTGAAGGACATGTTGATGCGGGCCTGTACCATGTGCAGCATCCCTTTACTATGGCGCATGAAATGGCCCATGGTTATGGCATTACTGGTGAAAGTGACTGCAATTTTATTGCCTATCTAAGCTGCCTTGCTATTGATGATCCAAACATTAACTTCAGCGCTGAACTGGCCTACTGGAGGTACCTTGCATCTTACTATGCACGCTTGCACAGGGAAGACTGGAAAAACGTTTACGCTTGCCTTGATCCTCAATTGAGGTATCATCTGGAAAAGATCAGGGAATATATCAATCGTTACAAGGACTGGATGCCAAGGTACAGGGACAAGATCTATGATCGATACCTTAAATCACATGGTATAAGTTCAGGTATAGCCAGCTATGATGAAATGATTGTGCTTATTAAGGCATATTCTGAGAAACAGGAATCCTTTTAAGCCTTACTGCTCTTCATCATCAAATTCAATGGCTTCAATATCTTCCTCAACTTCTCTCAATTTATCTCGACAGAATTCTACGAGCTCTTTCGCACGCTTCATTTTACTGCTTAGGCTATCTATGCCTGTTTCATCATCCTGAAGGCTGGCAACGATTTCCTGCAGCTCTTCATAGGCCTGGTCAAATCCTCTTTTTTTATTCGCCATTTTTATTCTTTAATTTTTAGTTCTCCATCAAAAAACTGAATAGTAAAATCACTGGAGCCTTTGAGCAGTTTTTTTCTGGTTATGTATTTTCCGTCTTTTTGTATTAGGGTATAGCCACGTTTCAAAACCTTACGCGGATCTACAAATTCGAGCAATTTTTCTGCAGAGCTCAATTCCTGTTTTTTTATTCTTAATATTTGTTTACTACTTTGTCTCACTGACTGCACATAATAACTCAAACCCGATAGTTTTTCGTTTATCATTCTCCTGGGGGCTCCCATCAGTTCATATTGCAGGCTCGCCAGGCTTTGTCGTGTCTCAACAATTTTGGCCTTCACAATTTCTGCAATTTCCTGGAAACAGTATTCTACTTCGGATTCAAAAGTGGCATTATGATCTACTAGGAAGGCAGCTACAGCAGTAGGCGTTTTAAGGCTGCTATGTGCTACAATATCACAAATAGACTGATCAATTTCATGACCTATTCCGGTAAATACCGGTATGGATGATTCGGATATGCGGGAAGCTATGGCATAGTTGTCAAATGCAGACAGATCCAGTTTGGATCCGCCCCCTCGAATAATACATATAATGTCATAATAATCTGCATCAATGCTGTCAAATGCCATAAGCACTTCTCTCTCGGTGTTTTGACCTTGCATGGCAGCTTGAAACAGGTTGATTTGAAAACCATAGCCATAAGGATTGTCATACAGGTGCTGGCTGAAGTCCTTGAATCCGGCAGCTGTTGATGAAGAGATTACGGCTATTTTTTTTAATACCAGGGGCATGTCGAGGAGGCTGTTTTTTTCGATTTTTTCCTCCTTCTGAAGCCTTTCAATGATTTGTTGTCTGTTCAATTCGAATTGGCCAAAAGTATAGGCCGGGTCAATGTCCAGAATATTCAGACTCAAGCCATAGCGTTCACTGAAGTCTACCGTGCATTTTAATTTAACCTTAATGCCTGGTGAGAGCACTTCTTCGGCGATTTTGCCAAGTTTCTTTTTGATGAAGGAAAGCTGCCTGAACCAAAGAGTCGCTGATGACTTGGCTATGATATCATCGTTCTCAGGATTCTTTTCAATAAGCTCGAGATAGGTATTGCCACGGGTCTGGGATATCTGATTGATCTCGCATTCAACCCACAGGGCTTCTTCAAAGTTGAGGGCAATAACCCTGCGTATGTACTGATTGATTTCGAAAAGAGAATAAGCTTCCAATCCTGATTTTTAATCTAAGATAGGAAGCTTATTATGATTCTTGATTATCTGCCTGTTAAAGCGCTGATATTTTGCAGGACGATTGTCAATTTGCCGCATTCCTCGTAAGGTGCGTCGGGTTCAGCTTCATATTTATAGCCATATATCCCTTTAAGAACATCTTTTTCTTTCCCTGCAGGAATCTTGGCTGTCGATTCAGCAAAAAGTAACTCAGAGAATGAAACATTTCCCTGTCTGTTTATGCACACCTTGGCCACTATTTTCTTGTTTTCCTGGTTCTCGAATTGGACGCGCAGGATTTCATTGACATTTCTCTTTATAACCCGGCGTCCAAAGATGCCATTGCCTGAGCTGTCATATTTTCCTGTGCCGGACCCTCCTGTGCCTACACCACTGTCTCCATCATTGCCTGAGCTGTCATTGCCGCGTCCGGTCCCTGAATTGCCTTCTCCTGTTCCATCCTCTTTACCGTCCCTGGCAGAGGGCTCACCTGAGGGATTACCATTATCACTTGACCCTCCTGTTTTGAAGACATCCAGGATTTTACCAATTCTTGACTTGACAGATTCCTTAGCTGGTTCTTCAGCGGGTGCTTCATTATGGGTAGGAGGTGCTTCTACAGGTATTTCAGGAATTTCCTCCATTTCAAGATCATCTATTTCGATCTCTTCTTCCGCTGCCACCACATCGGACTCCTCATCTAGTATCGTTTCACTGATTACAGGTTCGGTCGTAGGAGCTGGTGGAGTAGGTGTGGGCTTAGGCAATTTGATTTCAGGACGCTTTGTTTCCACTGTTTTTGTCTGGTCGTCCTTGATTTCAGCAGGGCGGTCTGCTTTTTTACGTGCCTTGCCCTCTGCTTCGCGTCCTTTATTACTGTTTGTGGCCCCCGTCATTTCTTCCAGCTTGGGCGGTACAATCTCCTCAAAATTTATAGCTACCGCATATTGGCTGTCTACAGCTTTCTTGTATTCGCATGTACTGAACAAAGCCAATATCAAGAGTACCACATGAAATATCATGGTGTACAGAGAGCTTTTTCTCTTATGTTCGCGTTCAACCGCTAATTCGTTGATCATAGCTGTGCTTTCTTTCACGACTTTTTAAGGACTAATAAAACTGTTAACAGCAGTTTAAAATTTTTATAAAACACTAAAAATATCTGATTTAAGGATTAAAGCTAAATGAATCCAGGAGTTTATATTATTAAAAATTCAAATAGATCTTGTCAATAGATGCTAAGTTCAACAGGATCAGATACTTTTGTAAAAAAAATTATCCGCATTGGAAATTCCATTTGTAAAATATCAGGGAACAGGGAACGACTTCATAATAATTAACGCTTTCCGGGATAGCGATATTATATCCCGATTCGATAAATCTTTGGTCAGGCATATGTGTGACAGGCACTTTGGCATAGGTGCTGATGGTCTTATACTGCTTGCTCAAGATGACGAGTTGGAATTTAAAATGATCTACTTCAATTCTGATGGCGCTGAAAGTAGCATGTGCGGTAACGGAGGGCGTTGTCTTGCACATTTTGCTCATAACCTAGGCATAGTAGGAGCCCGGATGCATTTCAATGCTTTTGATGGTCCGCATGAAGCGCTTATTGGTGATGAGGTGAGTTTAAAAATGATGGATGTACTTGATTATTCCCGGGAGGGTGAGGACTATGTTCTGGATACGGGTTCACCGCATTATGTGCGTTTTGTTTCTTCACTTGTATTTGATGATTTTATTTATAAGGCACGGGATATTCGTTATTCCGATAGTTTCCATGTACAAGGTATAAATGTGAATTTTGCTGTTTTGAAAGATGAAGCTGTTCATATGAGAACCTATGAAAGGGGTGTCGAGAATGAAACGCTTTCTTGCGGTACTGGCGTGGTGGCAACATCACTGGCATCCTTCCTGGAAAGTGGCGAGAAAATGCCCGTTCCAATACATGTTGTGGCGCCCGGAGGTAGGCTGAGTGTGGATTTTAAATTTAATGCAAAGCAATTCACCGATATTTGGCTCAGAGGTCCTGCGCAAGAAGTCTTCAAAGGCTTGTTTGTGGTATAATTCAGCTAAATTTTAGTGTCCTCAATTCATTTCCCCATTCGAAGCCAATTCCACTTTACGGCAGTCAATACCAGTGTCAAAAAAATTGTAATTTGCTAGTCTGAACAATAAAATCTGATTATGGCTACTGTAAATATAAAGGTAAACGGAAAACAACACAGTCTTGAAATAGACCCATCAACACCACTTCTATGGGTTCTAAGAGATCACCTTAATCTGGTAGGCGCAAAATACGGTTGCGGTATTGCCATGTGCGGTTCGTGTACTGTGCATGTCGGAGATATCGCCATACGCTCCTGCGTAATGCCTGTTTCGCAGTTGGGAACTCAGGAGGTAACCACCATTGAAGGGCTATCCGAAAAAGGCGACCACCCGGTACAAAAAGCATGGATAGAACATGACGTGCCACAATGTGGCTATTGCCAGGCAGGGCAAATTATGAATGCAGCTGCCTTGCTGAAATCAAATCCAAATCCTTCAGATGAGGATATCGAATCTGCTATGCACGGCAATATTTGTCGATGCGGTACATACACACGAATTAAAGCAGCAATCAAAACCGCTTCCAAGTAATTATCATTACCACTTAAAATTAAAGTCATGACACGTGTCAAAACAAAATATAACAGAAGAGATTTTATTAAATCCAGTGCGATAGCGGGTGGAGGCCTCATGCTGAGCTTCAGCTGGCTGGCTTCATGTAAGCCGGAAAAAATCGATATACTCGAGATGCCTGACGAATGGTTTGAGCTCAATGGGTTTCTCAAGGTAGGTAATAATGGTGTGGTAAGCATCATGTCGCCTAATCCTGAGATAGGCCAGAATGTCAAGACATCTATGCCGATGATAGTCGCTGAAGAACTTGATGTGGATTGGGCAAATGTACTTGTAGAGCAAGCTCCTTTGAATACCGACATTTTTTCCAGGCAATTGGCTGGTGGCAGTCAGTCCATTCGCCAGGGCTGGGACAGCTTACGCATGGTAGGAGCTACGGCCAGGCAGATGCTCAAGCAGGCTGCCGCTGACTTGTGGGAGGTGCCCTTGGCTGAAATTACTACGAGCAATGGGGTAGTTATGCATGAGGCATCCGGAAAGAAAGCCGGATATGGTGAGATGGCTAATGCAGCGTCCCAGCTGGATGTCCCCGAAGAGGTAGAATTGAAGGAAGTCAAGGATTTTAAAATCATAGGTCATTCACAGAAGAATGTAGATGGGCCGGATATCGTGATGGGTAAACCACTTTTTGGACTTGATGTCTACAGGGAGGGTATGCTCGTTGCGATGCTGATTCATCCACCTGCCTTTGGTATGCGTATAAAAGATCTGAATGCCAATTCTGCCAAATCCATGCCGGGCATAAAAGATGTCTATGTAATGAATGCCTATCCTGAAGATTACATCAAACAATGGTCAGATATTACGGCATTTAATGAAATGGTAGTTATCGTCGGTGAGACCACCTGGCAGGTCATGCAAGCCAAAAAGGCAGTCCGTGTGACTTGGGAAGAACAAGGTGAATTCGTAGACTATTTTGAATCCGGCAGTAGTCCGGATGGTAAATATCCGGTCACTTATCCGGGAGCCCTTGAAAGTACCGCAGCGCATAAAAAGGATTTAGCCAGCCTTGGTGAAAAACTGGCGGAGGAGGTCCGAAAAGATGGAGACCCTGAGGTCGCTTTCAGAAATGCAGATCAAATTATTGAACGCAGTTATTCTGCACCGTTTCTTGCCCACAATTGCATGGAGCCTATGAACTTCTTTGCAGATGTCCAGGATGATTATGCTGAATTGGTCGGGCCTATTCAAACGCCGGAATATATGGAGAAGTCCGCATCGGCAAGACTTGGCTTACCTCTCGAAAAAATAGATATCAAAATGACCAGGATGGGAGGTGGATTTGGTCGGCGTCTGTATGGACATTTTCTTGTTGAGGCAGCCGCTATTTCCCAAAAAATGAAAAGTCCTGTCAAGTTGGTTTATTCCAGGGAAGACGATATGACCTTTGGTACCTACAGGCCTGCCTATTATGCGACATACAGGGCAGCTCTTGATGAAAACAAGCAGCTTATTGGATTTCAGGTAAGAGCAGGAGGAATACCTTCAGGGCCTTTGTTTGCAAACCGCTTCCCGGCAGGAGCAATTGACAATTACCTGGCAGAATCATGGTCTGTGGACTCCAATGTGACCACAGGGGCATTCCGGGCTCCCAGATCCAATTTTATTGCCGGTGCCGAACAGTCGTTCCTTGACGAATTGGCCGAGGCAATGGGTAAAGACCCTTTTGATTTAAGACTTGAACTCCTGGACAGAGCTAAAACAGATCCGGTAGGTAAGCCGGAGGAAAACGATTATGATCCTGAAAGATATGCTGGTGTACTGCAGCTAGCCAGGGAGAAATCTGGTTGGGACAAGCCTGAAAATTCAGACAAGAGCAGAGGCGTATCTGCCTACTATTGTCACAATTCATATGTAGCCAATGTACTTGACCTGGTCCTGGAGGATGGACAGGCCAGGGTCGACCGGGTATGTTGTGCGGTCGACTGTGGCATCGTCGTCAATCCTGATGCAGCTGTCAACATGGTTGAGGGCGGTACGGTAGATGGCATTGGACACGCCATGTACAGCGGTCTGAGTTTTCGTGAAGGCAAGCCTGATCAAAAGAACTTTGATACCTATAGACTGATCCGGCATGCTGAAGCACCCAAATCTATAGATGTGCATTTTGTCGAAAGCGAGATTAAACCGACAGGACTTGGAGAGCCTCCGTTTCCTCCGATTATGGGCGCATTGGCCAATGCATTATATAGATTAAATGGGAAGAGGGTATATCATCAACCCTTTGTCAGTGACGGTCAGATACTAGGTTAATAACTGAAACAGGAACTAAAGTCCATTCTCTAATTCGAAATTGAGTTTGGCATTTTTAAGTTCAGAAAGTGCATGGATATCGCCTTGCTTTTCTGCTATCTGTATGCCCGTGTTATAGACTTCAAGCGCATTTTCTGTATCCTCAAGATCAGCGTACAATTGCGCCAAATGAAAATAAGTCCCTGAATAGTCAGCGTGGTCCCTCTTCAGCATTGTATAATATTCCAGGGCTTTAGGGAGATTTTCTTGTCGTTCGTATTCTTTGGCAATTGCAAAAATAATGAAGGGGTCCGAGTCATCTTTTGCATAGAAATTCAACAATTGATCAAGTCTGGAGTTATCCATATAGCTAAATATTTAACTCTAAGTTAAGCACATTAATTTACTATATTTGAAGCCTCTTCCGGATAGTGAAAAACACAATTTCCGGGAAGCTATTTTTAACCAAAGGAATTAAAATGAATCTACTGGTTTGCATTAGTAAAACGCCAGAAACAACAGCTAAGATTGATTTCGTCAATGACTCTAAGGAGTTCAATACAGAAGGTGTTCAGTACATCATGAATCCCTATGATGAATGGTACGCACTGGTGCGTGCCATAGAACTAAAAGAAGCCCTTGGCGGTACGGTGACTGCTATTAATGTGGGCCCCGCAGCTAATGACATTATTATTCGCAAGGCATTAGCTATTGGCGCTGATGAAGCTGTACGCATTGATGCCGAAGCAAGCTCTGCTTCCTTCGTTGCAAAACAGATCAGTGCTTACGCTTCTGACAAGTCATTCGATATCATATTTACGGGTAAGGAGTCTATTGATTACAATGGATCTCTCGTTGGTTCCATGCTCGCTGAATACCTGGGCCTTCCATTCCTGAGCTATGTGAGCAAGCTGGATATCAATGATGGCAAGGCTACAGTAAGCTGCGATATAGAAGGTGGCGTCGAACTTATGAGCCTTAATCCCCCTTTCGTGCTGTCAGCTGCAAAAGGATTGGCTGAGCAGCGTATCCCCAATATGAGAGGTATTATGATGGCGAAAAGAAAACCATTGAATGCAGTCGAAGCTGTTGAGCACAATGATTCGACCAGAGTTGTTCGCTACAGCATGCCTCCGGAAAAGTCAGGTGTCAAGCTTGTGGATCCTGAAAACATGGACGAATTGGTTCGATTGCTTCATGAAGAGGCGAAAGTTATTTAATCAAAAAGAGAAAGATGAGCGTACTAGTATATGTAGAAGCCGTTGACGGCAAATATAAAAAGACAGCTTATGAAGCCTGCAGCTACGGATTTAGGCTGGCTCAAATGAATTCAGCCAATTTGGTAGCTCTTACGAATGCTGACAGTCAGACAGCTTCCGAGCTGGCAAGCTATGGTGTAAAAACAGTTGTTTGTTTTCAAAGTGAGGACTTACATGACTCAGCTGTATTAAGCAGTATCATCGCTGATGCGGCTGCCAAGTATGTGGCCAATGCTGTCATCCTCACTGATGATTCAAGATCTAAGGCATTGCTGGGACGATTGGCAGTCAAACTGGATGCCTCGGCTGTTTCGGGTGCAAGCAGCCTGCCTGAATCTGCATCTGAATTTCAAGTCAGTAAATCCATATTCTCTTCTAAAGCGATCGGTCATTACAGTCTTGATTCTGCGAAAAAGGTCATATCCGTCGCTCGTAATTCTGTAGGTATTCATGAAAATGCTGCAGACCTCAGTCATGAAGAATTCGATGCTTCTGGATACACCTCTTCCATTGAGTTGATTGAAGTCAAGCGTGTTAAAGGCACTGTGCCACTGCCTGAAGCAGAATTGGTTGTATCGGCGGGAAGGGGTATGAAGGATCCTGGCAACTGGGGTATTGTTGAAGAATTGGCAGATACTTTAGGTGCCACAACAGCATGCTCAAGACCAGTCTCCGATAGTGGATGGAGACCACACCATGAACATGTAGGTCAGACGGGTATTGCCATAAAGCCTAATCTTTATATTGCTATCGGAATATCAGGAGCTATCCAGCACCTTGCAGGAGTGAATAATTCCAAGACTATTGTAGTTATCAACAAGGATCCGGAAGCGCCCTTTTTCAAGGCAGCTGACTATGGTGTCGTTGGCGATTTATTTGACGTTGTACCGCGTCTTAGTGAAGCCATTAAGAGGCAGAAGAACTCCTGATTTTGTAGCCGTAAAAAGCTCGCTCGCTTCCATGATTTAAGTCTTTTCAATAGACAGGATTTATATATAATTATTTGTGCTATAGAAAAATTACCGTTCCTTTGCGTTATCAAAGGATTCCAGGGGTGGGTCCGCTAAAATCATACATGATGAAAAAACTGGAGTTGGAAATTGTTGCTTTATCTCACAGTGTGACTCAATCACATAACTATGCTGTTGTGCTTGGTGAGGTAGGGGGTAACAGACGACTACCCATTGTAATTGGTGGTTTTGAAGCACAGGCTATTGCTGTGGCTATGGAGCGCATGACTCCCAACAGGCCCCTGACACATGATCTTTTCAAGAACACACTGGATACTTTTGATATCGACCTCAAAGAAGTCATAATAAATAATCTTTTGGATGGTATTTTTTACGCACAGCTGGTATGTGTGCGCGATGGCGAAGAGTTTGTAATTGATTCAAGGACCTCCGATGCGATTGCGATGGCTGTCCGGTTCAAAAGTCCTTTATATACCTTTGACTTTGTGATGGAACAGGCTGGGGTAGTACTGGATGAAACAGAAGAAGAAAAGATCATCGAAGAAGAAGCGATTCCTGAAAATCCAGTACCTGATTCTTTCGAAAACTATTCAGTCAAAGCGCTTAATCAGATGCTTAATGATGTTCTTGAAACGGAGGACTACGAGAAAGCCGCCCTGATCAGAGACGAAATCAAGAAAAGGGAATCCGGAGAAAGCCAGTCTTAAAATCTCAGTTCTGACATTACATTTTCAACACTATCAATCATAGCGTCGTCTATGTGCATGTGTGTTACAAATCGTACGTCTTTAGGTCCGAATGCTGAGGATGCAATGCCTTTTTCTTCGAGCTGCTTGATCACAGTCTGTGCTTCCTGATCTTTCAAACTGAAGATGATGATATTGGTTTTGACAGGTCTTACACTATCAACATAGGGCAGAGATTCCAGGAACTTTCCAAGCCTCTTGGCCCTGTCGTTATCATCTTTTAAACGCTCAATATTATTCTCGATAGCATAAATACCTGCTGCTGCCAGTATGCCGGCCTGACGCATGCCACCTCCCATAACCTTACGGTACCTTCTGGCCATCGTGATGTCCTCCTTTGTTCCAATCAATACCGAACCAACGGGAGCGCCTAAACCTTTGGATAGGCATATCGAAATACTGTCAAAGAGTTCTCCAACCTCTCGGGGTGATTCACCTGTTTCAACAAGAACATTGAAAAGTCGGGCTCCATCAAGGTGCAATTTTAGATTGTACCTTTTGCATACTTCAGCGATTGGCTTCAACTCATCAATCGTGTAGTAACTGCCCCCGCCTTTATTGGTTGAGTTCTCCACAACGACCAGCTTTGATTTAGGAAGCCAATCGTAAACAGGTTTAATGGCTTCCTTGACTTGCTGCGCTGTCAATTTTCCATAT
>RFSX01000004.1 GCA_009923745.1 Chitinophagia bacterium | reverse complement strand
CCTCCATATATTTTATATATCCTTCATGTTCTGCGATGAGAGCTGTATTTCTGATTTTCATCATAGCTATAACTTCTTGCCAAAAGAAACAGGAGGCAAGGACGGAAACAACAGGGGGTAAGACTAGAGCAGCTGTTTTTTTAAGTGCTGGTGACATCTATCCTGGCTTTGACAGAGTGCCGGTTACCAGTTTTTTTAACATAGGACGTATTTTAACGGATAAGTCCTCAGGACCCAACGCGATAATTTTATCAAAGGGGCTTCGCAAAGGCAGTCGTATCGACATAGAACCCCTGGCATTATTGAGCTTCACTAGAGATACGATGCGGTATAAGTACATTATTTCGACGCCATCTGATGAACAAAATCCTATGCTCAGTAGTAATTACAACGACTTTCTTAATAATAACATGAGTTTGCAGTCTATGATTGAGAATTGGTTTATCATGCAAAGTCCGGAGAATTCTTGTCGGAATTTTGAGTGGCAAAACACCTATAAAGCACTTTTGGAAATAAACAGAAACAATACCGGTCAATAGTGGAATCCAGACGTGTGACATTAGAGAAATATAATTGCACCCTGCAAATTTCACCCAGTATTGCTGAAATAAAGGATGATTGGAGAGATTTGTCTCATCGCAACATCTATGCTGATCCTGACTACCTTTCCTTATTGGAACGGAAAGGCCCCCTGGGGTATAAATACGTTTACGCTATCATTTATTTTGAGGATAAGCCAGTTACAGCCCTGTATTTTCAGATGAAACGTATAGAGCTGGCCAAAGACTTCAGACTCCATACCCACTCAAATAATTTCCTGAACAAAATCAATCTTGCATTTACAAAACAGCTCTTTAAACTGATAAATCAAAATCTTCTGATATTTGGTAACGTATTATTGACAGGTGAATATGCTTTTGGAACAAAGAGTGAGTTTGAACTGACAAATCATCTTTTGAATCACGTTTTTTCACATGTCAAATCTTATTTAAAAGAAGAATATTCTTTACCAATCAAAGCCATTCTGTGCAAAGACTTTTACAGGGAAGGTGTGCATAAGGAAATAAGCTTTTCTGTTCCGGGCTTTTATGAGTTTAAAGTCCAGCCTGATATGATCATGGCCCTGGACCCTCAATGGAAACAATTTGATGACTTCCTGAAAGCTGTAAAATCCAAGTACAGAGTCAAGTACAAGAAAGTAATGAAGCAGGCCGAATCACTGGATTATCGTGAGATGGATCTTGAAATGCTGGAACAATACAATGACGAGATGTATGCCTTGTATGAAGCTACGGCGAAAAGGGCGACCTTCAGTTTGTTCTATTTGCATCCTAAATATTTTCTTGGCCTCAAAGAGTGTTTTGCTGATAAGATCAGGATTACTGGAATATTCAGAGATGGTGAGATACTAGGATTTTATACCTATGTCATAAATGGGGAATATGGAGATGCTCACTTTATCGGTTATGATGTTGAGCGCAATTCAGACTACCAGATATATTTCAATATTCTGTTAGGCTTGATAAAAAAGGCGATTGATACAAAAGTAAAGTTTTTAAACCTCTCAAGGACGGCTTTGGAGATCAAGAGCTCAGTGGGCGCAGAGCCCCATGATATGTTTATTTACTTGAGACACGAAAATGGTTTTATCAATAGGATTATGCCAATGATTTTGGACAGGGTTGTGCCAAAGCTGGACTGGACTCAACGCAGTCCATTCAAATAATCAACCATCCAAATCTTCCTGGTAGGAGAATGTTTTCCTAAGTTTTCTGGCATTATTTACAGAGTAAAAATAGTCACTGCTTGCGGGTAAGTCTTCCAGGGCTTCAAGCTGCCCCTTAGCCAGGGGTTCTGCATTGTAAGTATCAAGATGGAAAATACTTGTAACTACCACAGCCAGCAAGACAGCTGCAGCAATACCACTCAGGCTGCGCCATATCTTGCGAATTCGTACCCTCTTCTTCTGTTCATGAGATCGCAACTTGGCTTCAACTCTATCCCAAAGCCTTTCATCAGGTTCTATGCTGTAGCGATCAGAAGCATCTCGAATTGAACGGTAATTATTTTTATCTTCCATGGTCAGGAAATCTTTAAATCATGTTTTTTTTTAATCAACTCCTGCATTCTTTTTTTTGCAAGGATAAGCTGTGATTTACTTGTATTGATACTGATATCAAGCAGTTCTGCAATTTCCCTGTGTTTGTATCCTTCAAGGACATAGAGATTAAATACAGTCTTATATCCTTTAGGTAATTCATTCATCAGAGATATGAGTTCATCAAAACTCAACTTTGAAATAACATCTGCTTCATTGCCTAAGTCGTAAGCGTTCTCAATATCGACATGTAAACGAAAGTTGTTTGACTTCCTGATTTTCATCAGACATTCGTTTACAAGGATTCGTTTCATCCAACCCTCAAAACTGCCTCCACCAGAATATCCGTTTATTTTGGTGAATATTTTGTAAAACGCTTCAACCAGGGCATCTTCGGCTTCCATCGGATCAGTAAGGTACCTTATGCAAATGGCATGAAACAATCCCTTGTACTTGGCATAAAGCAGCTTTTGAGCCACTGGATCAGATATTTTACACCGTTCTATGATTTGTGATTCAGCCAACATTATCCTATTTAGAGTTTCATCTCCATCAATATGATGAATTTTGTACGATTTTTGGTGTATAATCTAATGGAATAATCATATTATATTAATTGGGTTGAATCCGGTTTTTTGATATTCCTGCTAAATATTACCATACTAATGGCAAATAGCTTAGAATCTCCTTTAATTTTGTAAACTTTTATAGAAAAAGAAATACCTGATGAGTTTAGGTTCAAGATATAATCCTGAAGATGTAGAAAAGAAATGGTACAGCACCTGGGAGTCCAGTGGTTTGTTCAATTCCAAGCCTGATGGCAGGGAGTCATTTACAATATTGATTCCGCCACCCAATGTGACCGGTGTTCTTCATATGGGGCATATGCTCAATAATACGATACAAGATGTTCTTATTCGAAAGGCCAGGATGCAAGGGATGAATGCATGTTGGGTGCCAGGAATGGATCACGCATCCATTGCTACAGAGGCCAAGGTAGTGCGTCAGCTGCGTGAGAAAGGCATCAAGAAGTCCGACCTGAGCAGGGATGAGTTTTTAAAGCATGCCTGGGATTGGACAGATAATTATGGTGGTATTATTTTGCAGCAACTCAAGAGATTGGGAGCCTCTCCCGATTGGGACCGTACAGCGTTCACAATGGATGAAACCCGCTATGATGCTGTTATAAAAGCATTCATTGACCTGTATAATGCCGGGAAACTTTACAGGGGACTCAGGATGGTTAATTGGGATCCTGAAGCGAAAACGGTGTTGTCCAATGAAGAAGTCCTGTATAAAGAAGAGAATTCCAAGCTGTATTACATCAAGTACCGCTTTGAGTCTTCGGATGATTATATCACCATAGCTACCACCAGACCAGAGACACTTCTGGGTGATACTGCAGTTGCTGTCCATCCGGGTGATGAAAAATACACCCATTTAAACGATACAAGATTACTGGTACCTCTCCTAAACAGGAGTATACCACTCATTCGAGATGAGTATGTGGATATGGAGTTTGGTACAGGTGCCTTGAAGGTGACGCCTGCTCATGATCCCAATGATTATGAACTTGGTATAAAGCATAATCTTGAAGTTATCGATATATTCAATGATGATGGCAGCCTTTCTGAAACTGCGGAAATATTCATTGGAATGGACAGGTTTGAAGCGCGCAAAGCCATTGTTGCCGAACTCAAGAATCAGGATCTTCTGGTTAAGACTGAAGATATACGCAATAATGTAGGACGTTCTGAAAGGACGAATTGTGTCGTTGAACCTAAATTGTCTCTTCAGTGGTACGTCGATATGAAAAGCCTTGCTGAGCCGGCCTTAAAAGCAGTGGAGTCGGGTGAAATAAAGTTCCACCCTGAAAAATACATCAATACCTATAAGCACTGGATGAACAACATCAGAGACTGGTGTATTTCAAGGCAACTATGGTGGGGACACCGTATTCCGGCCTACTATTATGAAGATAATATATATGTTGCAGCAACTAAGGAAGAAGCCTATGAACAGGCTTTGAATGACTTTCCTGAGCTAAAGGCTGAACAATTGAGACAGGATGAGGATGTTCTTGATACCTGGTTTTCATCCTGGCTATGGCCTATTTCAGTATTCGACGGGTTTAATAAAAGGGATGAACTGGATTACTATTATCCTACTTCCGTGCTCGTTACAGGATGGGATATCATTTTCCTCTGGGTGGCGCGCATGATCATGGCGGGATATGAATGGGAGGGCAAGCGACCCTTCAGTCATGTCTATTTTACGGGTATGGTCAGAGACAGCCAGAGACGTAAAATGAGTAAGTCTCTAGGAAATTCTCCTGATGCACTTAAACTTATTGATGAATATGGTGCGGATTCTGTTCGCTTTGGAATGCTTTCCTGTTCACCGGCTGGAGGTGACCTGCTTTTTGATATGAAATTGGTGGAGAATGGTAGAAACTTCTGCAATAAAATATGGAATGCGGCCCGCTTGGTTAAGGGATGGAAACTTGATCAAAACAAGCAGCAGGCTAAAGAAAATGCTTTTGCAGCCTTATGGATGCAGAATAAGATCGAAAATCTGATAGAGGGGCTTGATGCGCAATACAGTCAATTCAGGATATCTGACTGCCTGATGAATCTTTACAGCTTTATCTGGAACGATTTCTTTTCGTGGTACCTCGAAATTATTAAACCTTCTGATGGTATGATCGATTCGGTAACATTAGAAGAATGTACGACCCTGTATGAGCAGCTCTGCAGTCTCCTGCATCCCTTTATGCCATTCATCACGGAGGAAGTCTATCAATTGCTAAGAGACGGGCGTTACGGTAATCAGATGTGTGCGACACAGAATTACCCGCAAATGTCTAAAGCTCCGGATTCTGATTTACTTTCTGATTTCGAACTGTTAATGTCTGTGGTATCAAACATCAGAGATGTAAGAAATAAAAACCAACTCAAACCTAAGGAAGAGGCAAAAGTACTCTTTACATCGAATAATGAAATAGACAGGGCTATGGCAAGGTCTGGGTATTCTGATGTTATCAAGAAGTTGGCTTATGTCAGTGAGTTCAGATTGAAATCAGATGATGAAGAGAGTAGGGGCTTCACCTTTATATCAGGTAAGACCAAGTTTTTTGCAGAATTTGAGATTGAACTTAATGTTGAAGAAGAACTGGTCAAACTGGAAGAGGAATTGAAATATCAGCAAGGCTTTCTCAATTCTGTGGATAAGAAACTTTCAAATGAGCGTTTCGTGAATAATGCACCTGCGGTGGTAGTAGAAAAAGAGAAGAAGAAGCAATCTGATGCCCTGGCAAGGATTGAAGCTTTGAAAGAAAGAATCGCAAGCCTTAAAGCTTAGGATTATCAAATAAACGAAAAGAAAGAAAGGCCGCATTGAATTTCAATGCGGCCTTTCTTTTTATGATTGAATAACTGATACCTTATTCCATATTCTTAATGCTGGATAACCAGTTTCTTTGCACTTAAACCGGCATCAGTTCTAACATTCATCATGTATATGCCATTGCTTATATCACTGACATTTACTTCAAGCCTTTGCTTGAAAACATTGTTGAAGTTCTGAGAAAGTACTCTTTGTCCTCTCGAATTAACGAGTTCAACATTTACACGCTCAGACATTTCATCAAGTTTCAGGTCTACAAAAACAAAGTCAGAAACAGGGTTAGGATAAACATCTATATTCTGAACCAGGTTCAGGTCTTCTGTGCTTGATGTTTTCTCCACAATGGTCATTTCTGCAAGCAATACCCTGAAATCATACAGGACACCAAAGTTACCTGTTCCTCCTGCTCCTGTAAGCTGCGAATCGATTTCGAAATCTAGCATTTGCGTAGGTCCTGTGTCTGAAGTGATATCTTCCAGGAATCCACCTACAACGATGTCAAGGCCCAGTGAATCGTATGCCAGGTTCGTTGCACCGTGAAGGAATGAACGTGTCTGTATGTTTGCCGTCGGGTTAGTTCCTATAAGGTTAAGTGGTAACCCATCACCTGACCTACAAGCAATGACCATTACATAGTTTCTGTTGTTGGCAAGATCAATCGGAACCGGGTTGTTATTGTTATCCAATAGAGGGAAACCATCCGGGCCGGCTTGTCCCATAGGTATGTCTATTTTACGGATATCAGGTACTTGAGAAGTACCAACCCTGACAGCACCTCCAAAAGTCAGGATCTGCTGTGTATTAACACCGATTAGTTCTGTGTCATCAGGAGATACAACAAAGTTTCCTGAGTTGTCTTCATCCCGGTATAACCATTGGTAGAGATATACATCCACAGTGGCTTGTGTTTCCACAGGTAATTCATGAATACCAAATCTAACATTGCTTAAAGTGTGATTATCACCATTTGGCAAGTAGAATATATAACCTGTTGCGTAGTTAGATACAAAGAACTGATCGGTTGGGTTAATAAATCGGGCTCCACTAAATATACCAGCTAGAGGATTAGCAAAATCTTCCTCCGGCGGAAGTGGTGAAAGAATGTTTTCTGTCACTTCAAAGAAAAAGTCTACCGCATCATTGTCAGGGTTGTTATCTCCCGATGATGTGCTGATCATATATCGTCCCTGGTAAGGACCAACTTCTGTCGGCGTAAAAGTTTCAGGGAATACGCTGTTCTCGTTTAGGAATTCTCCCGGAGGCTGAACAGCATAATTTGTATTGGTTGATTCAAATACAGTCTCACCCAATTCATTGAAAATTTCAACTGTTACAGCTACATCCTCTGCAGGGATGTTACCAAGGTTGTCAATGTCAATAAGGAAAGGCATTGGAGCAGCCTGGTTTACAGGTGTTCTGTAAGTAGGTGCGACTGCAAAGAAGTCAGTACGCAGGTTCATATCTGCAGTAGCTTCGTTTACCAGTCTTACATCATCAATAACCCAGTAGTAGTAATTACCCACATATCTGAATTGCATGGTAATACTCTGAGCATCTTGATATCCTTCAGCTGGTATTCTTTGAGTATTTGCTACGTGCGGTGAATTAACCTCTAGGTCTGTATTCAGGTCAATAGTGTCAGGCCATGTAACACCACCATTTTTACTCAGGATCAACTGATAAGTTGATTGAAATTGACGCGTTTGCTGATCAAATTCAACAAAAAGACCATCTAGATCATATTGAGTAAGGTCAATTGTTGGGCTGATAAGTGATCCCTCACAAGGAGCGACACATTCACCAGTACCGATTGCGCCAGCTCCACCACCTAAGTTGTCGTGACGGTCTGAGTCAAAAACCATAGATCCGTTACAGATAGTAGGAACGGCGATACCAACACCTGTTGCAAAAGATCCATTTTGAAGCACTGTCTCATCTGATGACCATCCCCAGCAGGTATCACCCTGGCAGGCAACGATCCAGTCATTAAGACCATCTTCAAAATCTCCCTGTCCAGGAACATTACCCCAAACAACATCAGGACCATAAGTAGGCGTCAAGCAATCTGCGAAAGTGAATACTGCTTCTACGTCCATAGTTTCAGCTACAGTTCTGATCGTCTGGCAATCCTGGAAGGTCATACCGGCTACCGGAATGCTTACCTGGTCACCATCTGCACCGGCTCCAAGTCCAGGTGCTGTACCATCATCAACATTATTACAAATTACTACAGCTATAGCTCCCGCATTTTCAGCGTTCAAAGCTTTGAGACCGAATTCACAAGAACCCCTGTCGATAAAAGCTATTTTTCCCGTTATATTTCCTATTGTGCCATCACAGGCATCCGTAGTGGTTCCTTCACCATCATTTACAAAAGTACCGGTACCAGCCAACTCTGAGCTAAGTTGCTGTCCCCAGTCTTGTGCCAGGGATATTCTATATTCACCAGCCACCTCAGCGGGGGAATCTATGCGCAGGGCATTCACAGTCTGTGCTTGCACGCTGCCTATGGCAAAAACCAAGGTCATCAAAAGACCAATTCGAGTAAAATTGAAGTTCATATTAAATAATTTAGTTTTAAAGATTTTAGCTTCACTTGATGCGAAGCAGTTATAGGTTTTGACTAAGCCTCGTAAAAATAAGAAATCTATTTCAATAACTGCTGTCGTGCAGGACAATATAAAAGACTTCTATTTTATAATTTTCCTTATCACTTATTGGCCTTGAATCGCCTTATTTCCTTAACGCTAACAGAAGAAACTCCATCTTTTGAGCAACTCAGGGCTCCGGCTTTATTTGCGAACTCTGCCATCGTCCTCAGGTCTTGCCCTTCCAGCATCGAAATCGCTAATGCAGCGATCACTGTATCGCCAGCTCCGGAGACATCG
The DNA here is from genome assembly GCA_009923745.1 of Chitinophagia bacterium. Lineage (GTDB taxonomy): Bacteria > Bacteroidota > Bacteroidia > Chitinophagales > Saprospiraceae > RFSX01. The sequence goes on along the minus strand of RFSX01000004.1, from coordinate 27,417 downwards.
GCAGCCTTCAATTTATACGCCGGAATTTTTCCCCTGGAATCCTGGTCTTTATAGAAAAGTCCTTTATCGCCCAAAGTAATAACCATTGATTTTGAAGCCTTTAATTGTTCTGATATTTTCTTACAAACTGAATCGGAACGAAGACCAGTTTCTTTGAGATAGCTTCGACATTCTTTCAGGTTCGGTTTGAATATATCACAGTCTGAAAGCAGTTCAAAATGATCGTGTTTGGGGTCTACCAGAAGGGGTATCTTATTCTGCCGACATTTTTTTTGTATGGCTTTGATTAGCTTCTTTGTCAACACACCCTTATTGTAATCCTGAATGATTACAGCATCCGACTTTCTTTTAGTAATGCTCTTATCCAGGATATCCAGAAGTTTCTTTTCAATGGCTGGGGAAACAGGTTGTGTACTCTCCCGGTCCCATCTGAATTGCTGTTTGTAAGAGGTATCGACAAGACGTGTTTTTAGGCTTGTCGGTCTTTTAGAATCCTTTATGATATCGGCCTTAATACCTTTGGTTTTCAATAAGTCCAGCAATATTTTACCATGCAAGTCATCCCCTGAAACGCTTATCAGGTGTGGCCTGGCACCCATAGAATTCAGATTCATGGCTACGTTGGCCGCCCCACCAAGACGGTTTTCTTCATTCAATTGACGACATAGTGGTACCGGCGCTTCCGGCGATACCCCAAGTATTTCTGCTATGACATAGGCATCAAGCATGGAATCTCCGACCACAACTATGTTTTGAGATTTTTTTATCACAGCTTTTCCAGGAGTTTTTCTACCAGATCCATTTTTGCCCTTTTTGATTCCAGGTAGTCAGAAAGGGCTGACTCATTTAAGGTATTTTTACCTCGCAGGTAGTTTTTCAATAACTTGGATACCATATCAGGGGTATCAGCAATATCAGTAAAATTCAATTTATGGCATTCTCTGGCCAGAGGATACTTATCGATATTGGGTCCTATAATGACTGGTACCTTGTGGATTAAAGCTTCCAGTATGTTGTGAGGACCTTTCTCAAAGCCACCTCCTATATAAGCAACATCAGCCTGGCTATAGAGGAATTTCAATTCTCCATAATTATCAATTACCATGACATTACTGCTTGCCTTATGTGTTTTTGAAATCCTGGAAAATTCAATGCCTTCTGCTCTTATTCTTTCGAAAAAAATCTCTTCAACATCATGAGGCGCAATGATATGATTGTAATCCTTTAACTTTTTGACCGTTTTGAGTATAGGCGCCAATTCGAATTGGCTGACACTCCCATAGATAATACACTTATTCCCTTTAAAAGGCCATTCGATAATCCGGCTTTCGGATTCAAGATTTTGTTCAGCCTTTTGGATCCTCATATCTCCAAATAACTCTACATTATTAAACCCGTGGCGCTCCAGGATTTCTTTAGACTCCATGGAATGTGCAAAAATCTGATCAGCACCCGCAATCAGCTTTTTAAACCCCGAAAATACAGGTTTCAGGATATAACTGTTTTCCTGCAAGTGCATGCCTACGTAGTAGTACGGAATTCTTAAATTGGTTAAAGCACGCAGCATATTATACCAGTACTCATATTTTATAAAAAATACTGCTTTCGGCCTGACCAATTTCAAATAATTCTTTTGAATAAATAGCAGGTCTACGGGAAGATAAATTTTGATAAAATCATCCGGATCCAATGCAATATTTTCAAAGCCGGATGGGGAGTAAAAACTGACAAGGAATGCTGCATCAGGATTGTTAGTCTTTATCTTTTCAATCAAAGGCCAGCTCATCTCAAATTCTCCGTAAGAAGCTGCATGGATCCATAAGATATCCCGGTCTTTCCAGGCTTGAAGATTTGCTTTTAACTGGATGTATTGACCCTTTTTGCCTCGGCACCACAACCGGGCTTTATCAATGAAAAAGCCAGCCAGACAGATGAGTGCTGAATAAATGCTGATGACTATGGAATAAGCAAAGTACATAGGTTTCAATAAAAAATCTCACCAGCAGCTTGATGGTCCTTTATCGGCAGAATCCATTTCACATCGAGACCTATAAGAATGTCAAGTCGTGATTCTGAATCCGACTGCGCTGTATCAAAGTTAAATGCCCTGCGGTTAGTTGTAAAGCCTTCTGTGACATACAATGCAATTTCGAAGTTAACAGCTTTGTTCTTGCCGATGTGCAGGTAGCTAATCGCCTGTTTACTGGCGATACCGGCACTGTTTCTGTCGTATCCTTTGGCATAATCGCCTTCAAACTGGGGTGCATTGCTGCTGTCGACCTGGAACCTGATGTTATGCTGCAAGTAGCCAAGGCCTAAGCCGAGGGCAAATCCGGCATGTGGGTTATCGGGGACAGAAAAGATGATTTTATTAGCCATAATGCCCAGGTAGGCACCGCGCTGTCTCAAAAATACATCTGCATAGCTCCCATTATTTCCCAATATTGAGCCATTTTCCAAGCGATAGGCAGATAGGACATCCTGTTTGACATTGTCTCCAAAGTTTATAGAAGCTTCCAAGCTGAACAGACCATTCCATTTTATTCTAAACAGCTCCAGTGAAAGTCCGGCGTGAAAGCTTTGCCCGAATCTGTCTGAAAGATCTCCAGCTGCAATATCAAGGCCATAACTGGATCCAAGACCCATAAAATTTTCTGATCGGGCTTCCTGGGCATCTATATTTGTCAGGGGTAAAGAACAAACCAGGATAAGAGTATGAAGAATGTATCTTTTCAAAGGCATCAATTTAGGGGTAAATATGCAAATAATTATTTGCTATAAAGCAGCAGCATCTTATTCCCAAATACATTCTGAATTATTATATCTAAGCCCAGCACAATTCTGTACAATTTGAAGCCTTTTGCTCTTTCATAATTTATGCAAAGCAATCTTTTTATATTGATTTTTTTCTTCATCTGTTTCCGCACAAATACCAGGCAATTATAACATTTCAGTTTACAATACCGTAATTAACACTTTGGCACTGCTCAAAGGGCCATCGGTATAGCTAGCCTGACAAACAAAAGGTATTTGTTGAATACTCTAACGGGGAAATCAAGTACACCAAGCCAGGCTTGTTCAAGAGAAATTACCCTTCTATACCTCAATGGTCTGTCATAAAATTAGCTTATGAAGCGATTAAAGATGAGCCAAGCGACGAAAGCCCAAAACGGGCTGGAATCAGGAGCTTTCTGATTCTGTAGGACAGGCTTAATGTTTTGTGATATTAATCTTGTCAATTCAAAGGATCTGCTAGAGTCGCTTTCTGTAGACTGTCTATGATTTATCCAGGATGGCCTTGATGCCGGGTAATGGTTTTCCTTCCAGGTATTCTAGCATTGCACCACCCCCCGTAGAAATGAAACTTACCCTGTCGGAAAGACCGGATTTGTTGATAGCCGAAACGGAATCACCACCACCGATTAATGAGAATGCACCTTTTGAAGTGGCATCAGCAACAGCCTTAGCAACCGCCATGGTCCCATTCGCAAATTTTGGAAATTCAAATACACCGAGTGGACCATTCCATAAAATGGTTCTGGAACTCATAATGAGCTGACGGTATTTTTCAATAGCTTTTTCTCCAATATCAAGACCCATCCAGCCATCTTCTATCCTGTAGCTGTCGAAGATTTGGGATTCAGCGTTTTCAGAAAATGCATCTCCTGCTATTGTGTCTTCTGGTATGATGAGATCCACATTCATTTCTTTAGCTTTCGCCAGCAGTTCAAGGGCCAGGTCCAATTGCTCATCTTCTACCAGTGAGTTGCCAATCTTCCCACCCATCGCTTTTATGAATGTATAACTCATGCCACCTCCTATCAGTATGTGGTTGGCTATTTCTATAAGTCTGTCAATCAACTGGATCTTATCACTCACTTTAGCTCCGCCCAGGATGGCTGTAAAAGGCCTCTCGGGAGAATGCAGAACCCTGTCTGCATATTTGATCTCTTTTTCTATCAGGTAGCCAAAGCATCGATCCTCAGGTTCAAAGAAACGGGCTACGGTTGTTGTCGAGGCATGTGCCCTGTGCGCAGTCCCGAAAGCATCATTGATATAGCAATCGGCAAGCTTAGCAAGCTTTGCAGCAAACTCGATATCTCCTGCAGATTCTTCCTTAAAGAAGCGTGTGTTCTCCAAGAGGAGGACTTCGCCACTCTTTAGACTGTTGGCCAGGTCAAAAGCATTAGGGCCCACCGTATCGTCAGCAAACTTAACCTCTCTTTCCAAAAGATCACTCAGCCTGAATCTCAGATGCTTTAAACTGAATTTTTCCTTATTTATACTGCCATCGGAATTCAGTTTTTTCAATGGTCTTCCCAGGTGGGACAACAGGATCACGGCACCGCCTTCGTGTAAAACGTGGAGTATTGTTGGTAATGCTTTTATAATGCGCGTATCATCAGTAATCTCATTGTTACTGTTAAGAGGAACATTGAAATCCACCCTCATTAGAACTTTCTTGCCTTGCAGGTTCCTGATCATGATTGATTTGCTTTTGAATATATCCTTATAAAAAAATCCCCTGCTCTTAAAAAAGCAGGGGATTTGTGTTTGTTTTATTAAACTCGTGTTGCAAGTTCAGCCAGACGCGCTGAATAACCTGCTTCGTTGTCATACCAGGAAACAATCTTTACAAGATTACCTTTTACCTGAGTGAGTTTAGAATCAAAAATTGATGAGTGAGGATTTCTAACGATATCAGAAGATACGATTTCATCCTCGCAGTATTGTAAAATACCTTTCAGCGCACCTCTGGAGTATTTTTTGAAGGTATTGTTTACTTTGTTTACATCTACTTCTTTTTCAAGAATGACATTCAATTCAACCAATGAACCTGTAATGACAGGCACTCTCAAGGCCATGGCAAACATTTTTCCTGCAATACCATCAATTACTTCATTGACAGCATCAGCTGCACCCGTTGAGGTTGGCACTATATTCAGGGCTGCTGCACGTGCTCTTCTTAGATCACTGTGAGGCGCATCCTGGATATTCTGGTCACCCGTATAAGCGTGAATAGTAGTCATTGATCCCTGAACCATGCCCCAGTTTTCCTGGATTACCTTTACCAAAGGAGCGAGACAGTTAGTTGTGCATGAAGCATTGCTCAAAATCTTGTCTGTTCTTTTGATGTTGGCATCATTCACACCAAGTACAATAGTCTTGATGCCATCGCCTTTCGCCGGTGCTGAAAGGATTACTTTCTTAGCTCCTGCTTGCAGGTGAAGAGATGCTTGTTCGTGAGTTCTGAAAATACCTGTACATTCCAGTACGACGTCAACTTTATTTTTTTTCCATGGCAAGTCTGCAGGGTTTCTGATAGCGGTAGCAAGAATTTTTTTTCTGCCTACAATGATATGTTCATCAGTCGCTTTTACAGTTCCTTCAAAAGGTCCATGAGCTGTATCATATTTTAGAAGGTGAGCCAGGGTCTTATTGTCTGTAAGATCGTTGATAGCAACCACCTCAATTTTTCTGTTATTCATGAGGTTTCTGAATGTTAGTCTTCCAATACGACCGAATCCATTGATTGCAATTCTTGTTTTTCCTGATTTTCTTTTTGCCATTTCTAATTTTTTAATTTCAAAATTGACCACAAAAGTACAAAAGGCCTTGAATTTTATTTTTTCTTTATTCTTAAATTTTGATTTCATCGAAATCCCTGAAAACGGGGATTCTAAAATCCAATATCTCGTCGTTGATTCCTTCGTGTAAAATAGCCCATACATCCATGCGTGCAGCCAAGGCCGCCTCTATACCAGGCACTGTATCTTCTATAACCAGGGCTTCAGAATTTTGCACAGAAAAATTATTGGCTGCATAGATAAAAAGTCCCGGATCAGGTTTGAATTTACCAATATCGTAAGCAGAAAAAACATTCTCCCGACCTATGATACTCATGAGACCCGTCACATTGAGTGAACTTTCCATTTTATCCTGCGGACCGTTGGACGCAACGCATACAGGAACAGTCAGATTTTGAATAAACCGGCGTGCTCCCTTAATTTCCTTAAGCTCTGTTTCAAAACTGATTCGGCACCTTCTCCGGTATTCTTTCTCAAAATCAAAATCAAGGCTCTTACCCAATGAAGAATCAATATAGTCCAGTATCTTTCCAAAGTGTGTCCCCTTGAAAAGATTTAATGATTTTTCCTCATTCATAGAAATACCCAACTCATTCATCATATCCGCTATTAATCGATTGGATATGCGTTCGCTGTCTACAAGAGTTCCATCACAGTCAAAAATCACCAGTTTATATCTGTCTTTCCAATGCATTTATTGCGATCTTAAGAGTGGACAAAAAGTCATTTGGAATAATTGTTTTGATTTATTCTCTGATAAACTAGGTATTGATCTCAGCAATTTGTGACCTTTGTTGAAGTTTATGAAGAAAAGAATATGCGCAAGATATCTATATTATTGATTTTGGTTTCACTATTGGCCGGATTGTATTTTTTCCTGCCCGAAAAAGAAAACGGCTCAGCATCTATAAAAGTTGAAGACCGTGCTTTCATGCTTGAAGATGTTTCTAATATTTCTTTTATAACGGTAAAAAACCCCGGTTATCCGATGGTACACCTGGAGAGGATTTCTGAAGATAACTGGCGGCTGAACAAAAAATATAAAGCGGATCTTTATGTTGTTAAAAACATGCTGGCTGTACTCAAGAATATGAAGATTCGCTACATCCCGCCAGTTACTATGGTACCCAAAATTATGGGTGAGTTGGATGAAGTAGGCATTGAGATTAAGGCTTATGATAAAGACGGAGGCATCATCTCTGATTTTATTATGGCTTCGAATGACAGCAAGGAAGTATCGAGTTTTTGTTTGCAACGAGGAGCCAGACAGCCATACGCTATGCATATCGATGCAGCCGATGGGGGATTGCGCAACTATTTTAATATGCCGCTAAGAGATTTGAGGGATAAAGCTGTATTCGATTACGTGGCTCAAGAAATTGATGCCCTCAAAATTATCTACCCAAAAGACCGGAAAAACAGTTTTAAAATAACACGTAATGCATCAGGCTATACCTTAGAAGTACTCGATAAAATTCAATCACTTCAAACAGATGTCAATCTCAAGACCGTGGACAGTTATATGAAGGACTATACACGCCTTGTTTCGGAAGCTATACGAACGGGAGAGATCAACGCGGATTCTATTAAGAGTCGTCTGGCTTTCGCCGAAATGGAGATCAAATCCGGTGACACCAAAAAAAACTGGAGCTTTTATCCCATGATTGACCTCATTGTTGATTCCATTAATACCCGTTCTGTCATAGACACTAGGAAAGTCGAAAGATATTTTGTGTTTGACGAATCGGGTGAAAGCTACATCGTGCAGCACAGAATGGTCGGCAAATACTTCAGACCTGTGGAATACTTTATGAATTGAATGGATATTATCTAAGCCTTCTTCTTGGTTTTATTTTGCTCCCTGTGCATTACTTAAAAACTGAATGGGGCTTTTTTGCGCATAGGAAGATAAATTACATGGCTGTATTCAGTCTTCCGGAGGAGATGTTTGGCTTTTACAAAAAAAATATAGATTACCTTTCTGAACATGCCGTCGATCCTGATAAAAGAAGATATGTTCTGAAAAATGAGTTTTCCCGCCACTATATTGACCTTGATCACTGGGAAGAACAACCCTTTGATACGATACCAAGGGATCTGTCCCTTGCTGTGATGAAATATGGACGCTTGATAGCCGTCAGGGGAGAGGATACAATTTTAATAAGTATAGCGGATACTTTTAGGCAAAAATTCTATTTCAAATACCTGTATGAAAACCCTTATGATGCAAGGGTAGATATTGATGCCGATTTTTCGTTGGATTCATTGGGTATCAAGATCAATTGCCAGGAATGCCATTTCATCTTTGAAAATATTTTTGTTGGCTACGGTGTGTTGCCTTATTTTCTGGAGTCCTATTACCATAGGCTTGTTTTAGCCTTCCAAGCAGTAGATAAGGACAGAATTCTTAAGATAAGTGCCGATCTTGGTCATTATATTGCCGATGCACATGTACCCTTGCACACGACGGAGAACTACAACGGACAACTTACCAACCAAGATGGTATTCATGCTTTTTGGGAAAGCACATTGCCGGAGTTCTTTGCAGATTCTGAATATGATTTCATGGCAGGCCAGGCTGAATACATTTATGATAAACACCAGCGTATTTGGGATACCGTCCTTGAAAGCCATACACATCTCAAAATCCTTCTTGCAGCTGAGAGAGAGCTAAAGTCCAGCTACAATGAAGATCAGATCTATTGCTTTAGCGAACGATCGGGATCTACGGCAAAGATGCCATGCCGGGAATATGCACAAGCCTATCACAGAGCATTGAATGGAATGGTAGAGTCTAGAATGAGAGCATCCATAAAAACAGTAGCAGATTTCTGGTATTCCGCCTGGCTGGACGCTGGCCAGCCCGTTCTTGAATACTGAGAGCCTTAGAGATTATATACTTCCCAAGGCCGGGCATTATCAAACAGGTAGTATATTTGGCCGAAATCGCAAAGAATGAATCTTTCAAAAATCAGCTTGATACTTAAAGGGACCGGAATGGGTATCGCTGAGGTTATTCCAGGTGTGTCAGGAGGCACCATAGCATTCATTACAGGCATATATCATGAACTTATAAACTGCATCAAGGCCTTCGATATTGAAATGTTGACAATGATCAAGAAAGGCCAGTTCAAAAAAGCTGTTGAAAAAATTAATCCGGGCTTCCTTATTTGGCTTATGATCGGCATGGTAGCTGGTATATTGATTGGAATATTTTTCATCTCACATATGCTTGAAACCTATCCAGAAGTCCTGTGGGCTGCCTTTTTTGCTTTGATTCTCGCATCGATTCCATACATGATTAGGAGTCTTAAAAGTCCTTCCTGGAAGCTTATTCCGGTTTTTATTGTGGCTCTGCTGCTTGCATATATGATTACGCGTCTTACTCCTGTTTCAGCCTCCGAGAATTATTTATATATCTTTTTTGGAGGTATGGTCGCTATCGTAGCCTTGGTCCTGCCCGGCATCTCTGGCAGTTTTATTCTATTGCTGCTTGGCTTGTATACGCTTATTATTCCTACACTAAAAAACTTCCTTAGTGACCCGGGATACGATGAATTTAAAATACTGAGCTTTTTTGCATTGGGTTGTATTGCCGGACTTGTGGTTTTCTCCAGGCTGGTATCAGCTGCTTTCGAGATATTTCATGATACCACAGTCATTGCCATGACAGGCTTTATGATTGGATCTTTGAATAAGATATGGCCATGGCGCAATCCCCTTACCCTGCTTAATAAAGAAACAGGGGAAACCATTGCCTTTAATACAGCCGATCATCTTGCCTCTTTGGGACATGAAGAACTGAAAGTACTGGAAGAAACCAATGTTTTGCCTTCAGAGTATGTTGGAGACCCTCATACCACGATTGTCATTGTTGTCTTTTTTGTATTTACAGTCTTGGTGTTCGCTATGAGTCGCTTTGCGAAGAAGTTGTAAGGAGTAATTACCCGTTTTATATATAAGATAATATATTTATATATATTTCACTATAAGACAATATATTTCATATATTTGTTATTTATAATGTGTATGAAAAATTGTCTAGTCATGCAAGGAAAACTACAACATTGCCTTCTTGTAATAATTGGCCTGTTCATGTGCCAATCCGCATTGTTTTCGCAAAAATCACTTGTAAAAGCAAAACGTCAGTTTGAGCTTAAGGCTTTTGACCTGGCTATAGAAAATGCCAAAAAGGCCCTGGATACCAATCCGGATTGTGTGAATTGTCATTATGTGATTGCGGAATCCTTTCGTCTAATGAATCAAAATGTCGACGCTGCCATTTGGTACAGGAAGATGGAGAAGTTTAATTCTCTGCCGGAAAGCTATGATTTCAATTATGGCCAGCTGCTTAAGAAAATGGGACAGTATGACCAGGCGAAAGAACATTTTGATGCCTATCGAGAAAAGGATGCCATACTTGCAGAGCACTATTCAGAATCCTGTGATTTTGCAAAAGCTTTGTTATCAGAAGAGATCGACTTTGAATTGAATCTATATGAAGCTTCTTCAAGGAATACAGAATTTGGCCCTGCCATCTATAAGAATAAACTGGTTTATGCGTCATTTCGGGACGACTTCATACGTGATATAGACAAACTGAATAAAAGTCACATAAGTCCCGATGGACCACAAATGTTTATTTCTGACCTGGAGAGTCACTCCACTGACGATGATGTGGACCTTCTCCTCTCTGACAAGGAGGAAAGTTTTGATATGGGGCCTGTGCATTATGCATTCAATGCTCCCCTTTGTGCTATTACAAAGAACAATTTCAGAGATGGTGAGCAACAAATATTCACCAATGATCTTGAGCTGAGTTTGTTTTTGGCGGAAACCAAGCCGGATGGCAGTTTTAGCAAGATTAAAGCGTACCCTTACAATGAAGTGGGATACGCCTCAGGTTTTGGTACTCTAAATCCTTTTGGAGACATACTGTATTTCGCCTCTAACAGGCCAGGTGGTTATGGTGGTTTTGACATTTATGTCAGTTACCTGCGAAACGGAACATGGACCTATCCTGAAAATCTAGGACCTCGAGTCAATTCACCAGGTAATGAAGTGACCCCGTTTTTTGATGGTAAGACACTTTACTTTTCCAGTGACTATCATAAAGGCTTGGGAGGTCAGGATGTATTCAGTTCTTATATCAAATCAGGAGTATGGCAGGTACCTGCCAACATGGGAAATGGCATTAATTCACCAGAAGATGATTTTTATTTCATCAAACATGCAGAAAAGCCTAGCTATTATCTGACTTCAAACAGATTAGGCGGTAAGGGCTCCTATGACATATACCAGATTAATACAAGCTCCGAAGAAGACCTTATCCACGAACTTAGTTATGAAGATGTCGTGCCAGCAGAAGTAAATATCAATAAGGATTTTATCGATGCCTCGAACACAGAAGCCATTGCTACCGCAGTAAAGATGGAAGAAGAATCAATCATAGAGGAATATTCAGATCCAGAAAAATTGACATCTCTGGCTGGTTTGGACTATACCAGAACGGCAGAGGATTTCGAAACGCGTATGACTATCAGTTCCACACTTTTAAATAAGAATGAGTCTGATATGAAATCTGTTGATTTCGAAGCCCTTTATCCTTCTCATTTTTCAGAGGAAGCATCTACGATTGCTGCAGGACTTGACCTCACAGACGCCAAAAGAATTGCTCTTGGAGATTTGATTCTTAGAAAGGAAACAGTCTGTTTCATTCAGCTGGCTGCTCTTTTTAGAAATGACGGCAATAATGTCGATAATTACATGCCGCTAAGGCAATTTGGAAGTATTTATAAGATTAAGTATACGAATGGGATCAAACTCAAGCTGGGTTATTTTATAGATGAGTCAGAAGCCAAGGAAATTCTTAATAAGGTTCGTGCCATGGGTTACAATGATGCATTTATAACATGTGAAGTTCTCAATACGGCCAAGATGGAACTTATAGAAGTATCGGAAGCAACTGCCAATGCCTATGATATAGAAAAGATAAGATCCACTTCCACAACCGGGGTTAATTACAAGGTAAGGCTAGCCTCCTATCAAGACCCTGTTTGGTTTGATGTAGATGCTGTTAAAGATGTTGGTATTATCGAACAGTGGACAAAAGAACAATGGTCAATTTTTGTATTAAGTGGATTTGACAGCCGTGATCAGGCTACAAAGGCCATGCTAATTGCCAAGAATCGTGGATTTAAAGATGCTGAACTTGTGCTTGACAGAAATGGTATTCTTGAAAAGATTCGTTAGTAATCTAGAGACTCTAAGTCAGATTATTCAAAGATAAAAGATTGAACTGAGCCGTTATTGTTTCCAACAATGACGGCTTTTTTATTGTTAGCTTTTAGTGATACTATTTCTATTTTTCTTGCATCCTTATTGGCGATAAAACCGCTACGGTCGCTGCTGATAAATTCGAATTCACGGTTGCCATTATTCAGAAGTATAAAGCCCTGACCACTATCGGCTCTGGGTGTTTCGATTTCAGCAACAAACCAATTGCCCACGCCAATTATATCATTTTTGCCATCCTTATTGTAATCGATAATTTCAATATCCTGGACAGGCGATAACTGCAGTCTGTAATCGATGCGTGAGAATGCAAACTGACCCTCACCATCGTTCCAAAATATACCAGAAGAGAAATTATCCGCTTTGTAATTGAGCGCGGTTTTAATGGATTCACCATAGATGCTGTAAAGATTGGAAGCTCCGAATTCTGCGTAACTAGAAATTTCATTTTTAAGATCCGGAATTTGTTCTGAAGAACACTGAAAGCCCCGTACAGGGTATATGGTGTTATCATTGTAATAGCCCAGGACAATATCATACTTACCGTCATTATTGAAGTCGCCGCTATAAACTTCAAAAGGCTCTTCCTTGCTGGCTTTGTATTTATAATTTTCTCCAAGGTTGCCCACAAAAATATCGGTGAGCCCATCTCCATCAAAATCTGCAGACCTGACGACATTCCACCATCCCCTCATGCCAGAATCAGCATTAAGGCGTGTTTTTTCAAATCTGTCTTTTTTGTTGAGTAAAAGCTCCACTTCCGTCCATTCTCCTGCCAGAATGAGATCTAATTGATTGTCCTCATCAATATCTATCCATTCGGAATGCGTATACATTCCAGCATGATCAAACAGCTCAGGACACAGGTCCTTTGTCACATCTGTGAAGGCAGGACCATCATTACGAAGAATGTATGCTCTTGGTGCCATAGGGTATTTGCCAAATACGAAGCGAGAGCCAATGAATAAGTCGATGTCACCATCAGCATCGTAATCTCCTCCTGAAATGGTGCCACAGGCGGTATTTATTGTAGGTAGTATGTTCTTTTTTATAAACTCACCCCGGCCATTATTCTGGTAAAGTCTACATGTGTTAAAGGGACTTTCAGGCCCAAATTCATAACTCCCTGAACCTACAATCAAGTCCTCGAATCCATCATTATCGTAATCAAAGAAGTACGCGATAACATCTTCATAGCCTGCATCTTGCTCCCAGACATTTGAATTCATTAAACTAAATGTACCATCAGCATTTTGAACATAAAGCCCGGAGGATTGTCCTGCGGCTCCACCAACAAAAATATCTTCTCTGCCATCTTTGTTGATGTCAGATTTTGCTAACGCCGGTCCATATTGGGATAGTAAGTGGGGTAGGAGAACCTGGATGGCATAATCATCATTGAAATTCTCATTATGCTGATAATTAAAGAGATCTGCATGCTGGAAGGGCAGAATTTCTTTTTCAGCAAAAGTTTTTGAACTTCCCTCGTAAGTGATTTCCTGGTATCTACCGGCCTTTATATCTCCAATTGTTTTTTTTGAGCCATCAGCCCATTCCACAGACAAACTCTGCGGAAGTTCATCTTGATCGAGGCCAAAGTGAATTATAGGATGCATCGCCGATTGGAAGCCTCTGACTGTATGAAATTCCTTGTATCTAAGGCCCTTTGTCGTTTGCAATTCCAGTATGGTGTTAAGTCCTCCGGGATTTCCAGATGGGCCTTTCAATGTAAAGGCGATGTAGTTGTCCGTATTGGTATTGTTGCGGTAAACGGTTGCCACGTCATTTATGTTATTAACAACAACATCTAGGTCACCATCCATATCAAGATCACCTATGGACATACCGTCCGAAAAACCCGTATGATTAAAACCCCAATTACCAGAAACTTTTGAAAATTTTGATTTTCCGTCATTTCTAAAAGCATAGTTTTTCAGGGGTGTGCTCTTGAGAAGCTGACTGATTTGATCAAATGTGAGTCTGTTATCCGTTTCTTTTGCCAGCTTATTGGCTTTTTTGCTAGTATCCTTATCCTGAGTGTCTCTCAAATAACCATTGACCACCAGCAGGTCGTCATCTCCATCATTATCATAGTCTCCAAAAACTGAAGCCCAGCTCCAGTCCGATTTATCAATACCCGCATAAGGTGCAATATCTGAGAAGTCGCCATGACCATTATTAATGCTGAAGCTATTTCTCATATATTGAAAATACATGCCGTTTGATGCCATATTGGCAAAGCGTTGCATATTCATCGGAGCCATATTGGTTTTCTGTCTCAGATTGTCTTCTGCCAGCATCTCTCCGACAAAAAGGTCGAGGTGACCGTCGTTGTTTATGTCCGTGTAATCGACACCCATTGAAAAATAGCTGCAATGGTTGAAGTGATCCATCAGGGATTCGCGAAAGCTGCCGTCTTTCTGATTGACATAATACACATCGCGGGGTTCAAAATCGCTGGTTACATAAATATCTGTCCAGCCATCATCATTGAAATCTGCCGTAACAAGGCCCAGGCCATAGGTGAAATTTAAGATACCCGCTTCAATGGTAACATCTGTAAACCGTCCGCTATCGTTTCTCAGCAATCTATCTGATTTTTCAATACGTGGATTGGCAAATAATTGAATCATCTGACCAATAGGAATATTGAATACCCCCGGTTGATTGGCCAGAAATAAATCGAGGTCTCCATCCTTGTCATAGTCGAAGAAAGCTGCCTGCACACTGCGATCCGCACTGTCTATGCCGTATTCGGCGGCTTTTTCAATGAAGCTGCCGTCTTTTTGATTGATAAATAGAAGATTGCGCAAATCCTCAGGATTTTGGGACCAGCCATCACGACAAACATAAATGTCTAACCACCCGTCCTGGTTTATGTCGATCATATTGACACCTGTCTTATATCCCGAGTATTTATTTATTCCTGAGCTAGTGGATATATCTTCAAATTCAAAATTGCCTTTGTTGAGATACAGTTTGTCCTGTCCCTGGGTAGAGCTGAAATATAGATCAGGTAATCCGTCGTTGTTGATATCACCTATGGCCGATCCACTGCCGTTGTACAAATAGCCATAGGTGTATATGTTTAGGTTTTTGTCTTCCACGATATCGTTCCTGAAACTGATACCTGTTTTTGATGGAATCAATAATTCAAAAACCTGCCCGGACTGGGCCGGCTTATCCAGCTTCTCCTGTCTACAGGATGCCAGGACCACCAGGGCTGAACACAACAATAAATCTCTTAAGCGCATCTCAAAATATATTCTTGATTTCGAACTATAGCTTTTTCACTAAAATTGCTGAAGCCCCACCACCACCGTTGCAAATGGCTGCCATGCCATATGAACCATCTTTTGAATGGAGTACATTGACCAGCGTTGTAACAATCCTGGCTCCGGAGGCTCCCAGTGGATGTCCCAGGGAAACGGATCCGCCATGGACGTTTACCTTCTCATCTGAGGTATTCAACATTTTATTATATACCAAGGGTACGACGCTAAAAGCTTCATTGACCTCAAAATAGTCAACATCATCGACGGTCATATTATTTTTCTTCAACAGAATATCGCTTGCTTTAACAGGAGCTGTAGTGAACCATTCGGGTTCGTGTGCCGCATCACTGAAATCCACTATTTCAGCAAGGGGTGTAAGCCCCAACTCTTTGACAGCTGATTCGCTCGCCAAAACCAATGCTGACGCACCGTCATTAATCGTAGAGGCATTGGCAGCCGTTACAGTACCTTCCTTTGAAAAGGCAGGTCTTAAATTCGGCAGCTTTTCAAAAATGACTTTTTTGTATTCTTCATCTTCGCTTACAATCAAATCATCTCCCTTCCTTTGTGGGATGCTTACCGGCACGATCTCCTTGGCGAAAATGCCATCCTGGGTGGATTGCGCCGAGCGTCTGTAGGATTGAATCGCAAACTCATCTTGCTGCTCCCGACTGATATTATATTTTTCAGCGGTCTTATCAGCACACAATCCCATGATACAATTATTATATACATCTGTCAGACCGTCTTTTTGCAGTCCATCAACCAACTCGGCAGAGCCGAATTTATAGCCGTATCGTGCATTCGGTATATAGTAGGGAATCTGAGACATGTTCTCCATTCCGCCAGCTACTACAATATCTTTTTGGCCAAGCATAATACTTTGAGCGCCCAGCATAATTGCTTTTGCTCCAGAAGAGCATACCTTGTTGATGGTGGTACAAGGCACTGTATTCGGAATGCCGGCGAATATGGCTGCCTGACGTGCAGGAGCCTGTCCCAGGTTAGCAGAGACTACATTTCCCATGAATACTTCCCCTACCTTATCGGCCTGAACTGCCGCTTTCTCCAAGGCTCCTTTTATAGCTGCAGCACCCAGTTTTGTCGCTGAGACATTAGCTAAAACACCACCAAAACTTCCAATGGGAGTTCTGACTGCTGAAAGGATATAAACTTTTTGCATTAGGGTATTTTTTGTGCAAACTTAAGCGATTATAAACTAATAAAAGAACAGCTGATAAATGGCTTCAGTTTAATGCTATGCAGAGTAAAAAGAAGATATCAGAATCTTCCGTAGTTCTTGTTACTCGGCTTTTAGCACTCTGCACATATGCATTAAATCATAATTGAAATTAATTTAGTTATTATTTAATCGAATAGTTTAAAATGAAGTTTACCTTATACATCCTGCTAGCATTATTAATCAGTTCATTTGAGATAAAGGCTCAGGATCCTGTGTCCACCCCTGAAGAATATGATTCCCTGTATGCAATCAATATCCAGCTTAGTCGAATAAACGGGGCATACATCCCCAGAGATTTGAGCGAGGCTCACAAGCGTATCATCGAACTTACCGATGGCAATAAGCTTGACGGCTTTGCCAAAGCGGAAGAAAAAGAAGTTTGTAAAAAACTGCATTTTGGTATCGGGCGATGGATGATTCTTAATTGGAATTTTTACGAAGGATCAAGACTTTCTCACTATTTAAAACAGGAGGGCTTATTGCATCCTGATGACATGGCACAATACATTTTAAGAACATTGCACAGACATTTAAATCAACTGGAATTGCAAAAAGAAAATATCATTGCTGAACTGAAAGAGGCAAGAATGAAAGAAATAAATGAGGTGTATATAAACGATAAAAACTGAGTTTTTTCGGTTCTTTTAATCTTCAATAGAATGATAATTCTACATTTGCAGTCTGGAAAACCTGTGATTTAAATACAATTTGACTGAATAATGGGAAAGAAATTACTCATAGTAGAGTCTCCGGCCAAGGCCAAAACAATCAATAAATATCTAGGCAATGATTTCATAGTCAAGTCATCGTATGGCCATATTCGTGACCTTGATAAGGGAGCGAAAGGTATTGATAAGGAGAATGGTTTTGAGCCGAAATATGTGGTGTCTGATGAAAAGAAGAGAGTTGTCAAGGAACTAAAAGACTCTGCCAAGCAAGCCGCTGAAGTGTGGCTCGCGACGGATGAGGATCGTGAAGGAGAAGCCATCTCATGGCATTTGTGTGAAGTGCTTGGCCTTGATGCAGATACTACCAAGCGCATAGTATTCAGGGAGATTACAAAACCGGCTATTGAGAAAGCGGTCATGAATCCCAGGCATGTAGATAAAAACCTTGTTAATGCTCAACAGGCGAGAAGAATTCTTGACAGACTCGTAGGCTTTGAGTTGTCGGAAATCCTGTGGAGAAAGATAAAAGGTAAATTGTCTGCGGGCAGGGTGCAGTCCGTTGCGGTTAAATTGATCGTTGAGAGAGAAAGAGAAATAAACAATCACGAATCCAGGTCTTTTTATAAGGTTCTTGCTCTATTCAAGGTAATGAATGATCAGGGCAGGGAAGTCGAGCTAAAGGCAGAACTTTCTAGGCGCCTTGAAACATTCGAGGAGGCGCGAGCATTGCTTGAATCCCTGAAGCCTTCCGATTATACTATTAATAATATTAATGTTAGGCCTGCTAAAAGAAAGCCTGCTGCGCCATTTACTACTTCAACGCTGCAGCAAGAAGCTTCACGGAAACTCTATTTTGCCGTAAACCGGACCATGAGCGCTGCACAAAAGCTCTATGAGGCTGGTTATATCACCTATATGAGAACCGATTCCATCAGTTTAAGTGATTTGGCACTCGGCACTATCAATGAAGAAATTAAGAGCCAGTATGGCGATGAATATGCTCAGGTCAGAAAGTATAAGAATAAGAATGCATCTGCCCAGGAAGCGCACGAAGCTATAAGGCCGACCGATATAAAATTATCGGCTATATCCGGTGATTCGGATATGCAAAAACTATATGATTTGATTTGGAAGCGAACCATAGCTTCGCGAATGGCAGATGCCAAACTGGAAAAAACCACCGTAGACATTCAGACGACGACAGGGGAAATTTTTCAGGAAAGCTGGATAATATCCAGGCAATAGAGAGGTTTACAAGACCTCCAGCACGCTATACAGAAGCCAGTTTGGTTAAAAAACTTGAAGAACTGGGCATTGGCCGACCTTCCACCTACGCGCCGACCATTACAAAGATTATGGAAAAGGGCAGGGGATATGTCACTAAGGAGAGTCGAATTGGTGTTGAAAGAAAGTACCATGTTCTAACTCTGGTCAATAGTGAATTGACAGATAAAATTGAAACAGAGATCACCGGATCCACCTCAAACCGCCTGTATCCGTCTGACCTTGGGATGCTTGTGGTTGATTTCCTAGACGAGCATTTTGAAGACATCATGACGTACAGCTTTACGGCAGACATCGAAGACAAGCTCGATGAAATCGCTAAAGGAGCCGAAAACTGGAAGGAGATGCTGGAGGATTTTTATGGTCCTTTTCACTCAACCGTAGAAAAAACCATCGAGGAAGCATCTCGTGTTAAAGGGAGACGTGACCTTGGTAAGGATCCTGAGTCCGGCTATACAGTTTTAACCCAAATGACACGCTTCGGACCTGTTGTACAGATTGGAACAAGAGAAGAGGTAGGCGAAGACGAAAAGCCAAGGTTTGCCAGCCTGAAAGCGGGACAATCCATCGAGACGATCAGCTATGAAGAAGCCATGGACTTGTTCAAGTTGCCATTGACTGTAGGTCAGTATAATGGTGAGGACCTGGTTGTTAATTCCGGACGCTATGGCCCGTATATAAAATACAAGGAAAAATTTGTTTCTATTCCCAGAGGTGAAGATCCTCTTGAACTCACGCTTGAAAGAGCTCAGGAACTTGTAGAGGAAAAGTTGAAACAGGATGCCCCTGTTGCCAGCTATAAAGGGAACGAAGTCACCAAAGGCAAAGGTCGTTTTGGTCCTTTCCTCAAGTGGAATGATCTATACATCAATATTCCAAGACGTATAAATCCGGATACCATAACCCAGGAGGAAATATTTGAATTGATTGAAGCCAAAATTCAAAAAGAGGCCAATCGTTATATTTCACAATGGCCAGAGGAAAATATTGCTCTTGAAAATGGGAGATGGGGCCCTTTTATCCGATACAAGAAAAAATCCTTTAAGATTGAAAAAAAGGATGATGGTGAAAGATATACAGCTGAGGAGGCCAAAGAAAAATTTACGCTAGAAGAAGTCAAGAAACTTTTGAAGGAACAGGGCGCTAAAGGCATTAAGTAGGACGCCCTTTCAGATATTCGTGAATGTGCCTGGCTACGCATTGAGAGCAGTTGCTTGTGCCCAGCGCGCTTCTCATTTCTTTATACCCTGTGTACTGTTTTTTCAGATTTTCATTGATAGACAATTTATTAAAAGCATCCTGCAACTTGTTTAAATTGAACGCATCCTGAATCAGTTCCTCTACAAGGCCTTCACCCAGGATAAGATTCACCAGGGATATGTATTTTATCTTAACCATTCTCCTGGCGATCATATAACTGACAGTATTGGTCTTGTAAATGATGATCTGGGGAACATTGTACAGGGCCAGTTCCAGACTTAGTGTTCCGCTGCAAGCAATAGCAAGATCACAGGATTTGACCATCTCAGATGTATTCGTTTCCTGTTTTATTCCTGGACAAGCCAAAAGGGGGGCATATTCATTGAGCTCAATATGAGGCATGACTGAGACTCTGAAATTATAGGCAGGGTTTGCTCTAACAAACTTCGATAATACGCTAATGTTTTTTCGTATTTCCTGTAGACGGCTACCAGGAAATATACCTACAGTATGTATTTTATGAATTTCTTTTTTTGATTGACTATGCGAAATACGTTCAAGCAATGGATGCCCGCAGTAAGTAAATCGTACATCAAGTTCCCTGTATATTTTCCTTTCAAAGGGAAGAATTGGGAAAAACAGATCGGTATAATCTCTGATGGCCTTATATCTGTATTTTCTCCAGGCCCAGATTTGTGGCGAAATATAATATGCAACCCGTATCTTATTTTTTTTTGCCCACTTTGCCATTCTCAGATTGAATCCAGGGTAGTCAATTAAAATAAGCAAGTCCGGCTTATACTGGCTGATATATTTTTTTGCTTTTGAAAAGAGCAAAAGAACCTTACCAAAATTATTCAGAACTTCTACGAGTCCCATGAATGATGTCTCCTCAATAGATACATCGCACGTATCACTTACAGACTTCATTTCGCCAGAACCCCAAAACCTGAATTGAGCATGCTTGTCGATTTTCTTAAGTGCCCGCATAAGTGCAGCACCATATATATCACCCGAGGGTTCGCCGACGATGATATAGTATTTCATCTACAATATTTTGAAAATCAGCAGCCAGGCCAGGGCATATATTAAAGTAGCGCTGACAATACCGTTTAATATCCTGTTGAATTGTCTCCCTTTAAAAAACTGAACAGTGAGGATATTAAAACAAAGAGCGATCAGTGCCATAGTCCGTTTTCGTTTTGTTACCGTGGATTCAGTAAGTTCATCCATAAAGCCTATTTTGGTTAGACTTTCAAATAATATTTCAATACCAAGATAGCCGAGGACAGGAATAGTAGCTCCCAGCAGGATTCCCATCAGCAAGTTATTATTCTGCCTGAAAAATTTTATCATTGTTCGAAGTGTTTGATGCTATCCAGAACTTTATAATTGGTCAGATCAAAATGTGAAGGTACTATGGATACATAGCCCTGACTTAAAGCATATAGATCAGAATTTTCAGTTTTGGATTCAGAATTAAAACGACCGGTGAGCCAATAGTATTTTTCGCCCCTGGGATCTGTAGATTCCTGGAATGCCTCCTCCCATATCCCGCGGCCTTGCTCACAGACGCGTACCCCTTTGATCTCGTTGAGACTTAATTTTGGGATATTTACATTCAACAGGAGTTGTGGATCGGACTTGTATTCAAGCATATGGCGCATTATTTTTTCAGCATAGAATTTTGCGGCTGTAAAATCGGCTTCAAAAGAGTAATCCAGGAGGGAGAAGCCGATAGAGCGAATGCCTTCAAGGCTTGCTTCCATGGCAGCTGACATGGTCCCGCTATAGATGATATTAATGGAGGCATTGGATCCATGATTTATGCCGGAGACACAGAGATCGATTGTTTCATTTTTAAGTAAGACGTTTTTAGCCAGCTTTACA
This sequence comes from Chitinophagia bacterium, assembly GCA_009923745.1. GTDB lineage: Bacteria > Bacteroidota > Bacteroidia > Chitinophagales > Saprospiraceae > RFSX01. The sequence continues at coordinate 5,975 of RFSX01000004.1, read as the reverse complement.
CAATCAACAGGCGTACCCGTACACTCGTAGGCTTCAATGCCGTCAAAGGCATCCACCTTACGCAGTCTTATGGGTTCAGTAATGGTTATGGCATGGCCTTGACCTGATTGCGGTGAATCAGGGGCAACAACGATAGGTTCACCAATTTTACGCGCGATATCGACAAGTGCTTTAATTCCGGGCGCAACAATGCCATCATCATTAGTGACTAATATTCTTGGTTTACTCATGCCTTAAGAGGGTTGTTTATAAATGATCAAAATATCAACGACGGTCAAAAATAAGATTGATATTTGCAATTCGCTATGATCTCAGCAAACATATTCAATCCTGCGGCGTTTCTAAATCCATATAAATCATTATTATGCCCCGGACAGGAATATTATTGCTAAACCTTGGTACGCCAGATGACCCATCTGTACCAGCTGTGCGTAGGTACCTTAAGCAGTTTCTGCTGGATTACAGAGTGATCGACATCAACCCTGTATTAAGGTCTCTCCTGGTACGTGGAATTATTGCTCCTTTCAGGGCGCCTAAGTCGGCGAAAGCCTACAAGGAATTATGGACTGAAAATGGTTCGCCATTAAAATATTACGGGTACAGAATAGAGGAGCAGCTTCAGGAAAAGTTAGGCGATGATTTTCTGGTACTCCTGGCTATGCGGTATCAGAATCCGTCCGTACCCGATATGCTCAATAAAATGAGGACCCAAAATGTTGAAAGGATAATTGTCTTTCCAATGTTTCCCCAGTATGCCTCGGCATCCACGGGTTCAGCCCTGGAAGAAGCTATGAGGGTTATCGCTGCCTGGCCTACAATTCCCGAGCTCAGTGTCATCAGTTCTTACCATGATAATGATGCCATGCTGGAGCTGTTCGCAGAAAATGCAAGAAAAATGGGCCTCGACAATTACGAACACTTTTTGTTTTCTTACCATGGTGTTCCCCAAAGGCAGTTGTATAAATCCGATTGCAATAATTATTGTTTAAAGAAAGAAAACTGTTGCTCTTCCATTACGGAACTGAATAAGTCCTGCTATTCGGCACAATGTTTTGATACCTCCAGAAAACTGGCTGCAAAACTGGGAATATCTGAAGACAGATTTTCAGTGGCCTTTCAATCACGGCTTGGACCTGATAAATGGACAGAGCCATTTACGCCGGATGTACTGGAAGAACTGATAGAGAAAGGCATTAGAAATGTTATGGTGTTTTCTCCTTCTTTCACGGCCGACTGCCTTGAGACCACAATAGAGATTGGCGACGAATACAAAGAGGAATTCTTAGAGATGGGAGGGGAGAAGCTGGACCTGGTACCCAGCCTTAACGATGATCCCAGGTGGGTAAACGTAATCCATGATATCGTAGAGGAACATTTTCCGGCTTAAAGCTCTGCAATTACATCAAGTGGACTTTTGACATGCTGGTCCATCTCAACTTTGATTTTTGCATCAAGGGGTAGGAATATATCTGCTCTGGACTTGACCTGTATGTGTTGTGTATACACTGGTAAACCTCTCGTTGAGTTCAGATGATTTTGGATGCCAGGCTACGAGATAGTCACCTGGATGGTACTTGGTATACTCCACTTTTCCATTGACCGGATTCCTGTTTATATGAACATTCAATGGAGACATAAATACGGAAACCTGCCAGCACTCCTGCTTTAGATATTCTTTTTCAAAGACCTTTTCAATAACAACTATTTTCCCATCTGCCGGACTGTACACAAGCGAATCAGAGGATTCTGGCAATTGGCGTACAGGGTCCCTGAAAAACTGGAGAACTATGATAAGTAAAAACAGGGATACGGCACCAGTCAGATAATAGACGAGGCTAATCTGACTTTTATATCCAAGATAGATTAAAGCCGCTGCAATAATGATTACCAATAGCAGTGTTGGGTATCCTTCTTTATGAAAACGCATATTCAATCAATTAAAAACTAAGCTCAATGATACAACAAAGGGTAGACAAAATATGAATGCATCGAATCGATCCAAAATTCCACCATGACCCGGCATGATGTTGCCTGAATCTTTGATGTTAAGAGATCGCTTGAATTTTGATTCTACCAGATCACCAAGGGATCCAAACAGCCAAACGGATATGGCAATGAGGGCCCACTGCCTTACATCATATATGCCGAAATAGCTGAAGAAAGCGTAACTGAAAAGTACTGTTATAAGGCCAGCTCCCCAAAAGCCCTCCCATGTCTTGCCAGGAGATACCCTTGGAAAAAGCTTCCGCTTGCCAATCGTACGGCCAACAAAATATGCAGAGATATCGCTGATCCATATCATGAGTAAAGTACTGATGAGAATCATAGAGAAAGTGTTCTCATGATTCAGATTAATGATCAATACTAAAGGCAATACCACATACAATATATTCCATAGGGCGGGCATTTTTTCCTGGATGCTGGATTCATTATAAAACAAATCATACAACAAAACCACGCTGCTAAATATACTTACTGCCAGCAAGGGTATGAAAAATATGTCGAGCTGCTGAGTTGCATAAAACAGTAAAGCGACTGAAATAAGAAAAGAAATTAAACCTGATGGGCTTTTTATCAGTTTTGGATAAAACAGTTTCAGGTATTCATGGCTGGCAAGTACACCGACGAGCAGAAGGAAAGACACGCGTGTGGTATCCGAGTAAAATACAAAGAAGAGAATAGGTATACCTATACATATTGCAGTGATAACCCTTTGCCGTAAACCTGAGGACATATATGAATCGTATTATATTGCAAAATTTTCAGATCAATTCCGAGATAACATGACCCGATTAAGTGTAAATATCAATAAAGTTGCCCTCATTCGAAACTCGAGAGGAGAAAACATGCCAAACCTCTTAAAATTTGCGCTTGATTGCGAGGAATTTGGCGCACAAGGAATTACGGTACACCCGCGACCGGATGAAAGGCATATACGATATAGTGATTTGATGCCCCTTAAAGAGGCTGTTACGACAGAGTTTAATATTGAGGGATATCCATCAGATAATTTTGTTGAAAAAGTATTGGAAGTGAAACCGACGCAGGTGACATTGGTGCCTGATCCGCCAGGTGTTTTAACCAGTTCTGAAGGTTGGGATACTCAAAAGCATAAGTCATTTTTACATAATGTTATCCAGGCTTTCCATTCTGAAAACATAAGAGTGTCATTGTTTTTGAATCCGGATCCCAGAGATGTCGATTACGCCGCTCAGACCGGAACAAACAGGGTTGAGTTTTATACCGGAGGTTTTGCCAAAATGTACCTTACAGATAAATCAGCTGCCGTTAAAAATCATGTATTGGCAGCAAAGGAAGCTATAAATCAAGGCCTTGGTGTTAATGCAGGTCATGATCTTAACCTTGATAATCTACATTATTATATACAAGAGGTTCCACGTGTACTTGAAGTAAGTATTGGGCATGCCATTGTATGCGATGCCTTGTATTATGGAATTCAGAATGTCATCCAAATGTATCTCCACCAGATTAATCGAAAAGAATGAAAGGAATACAGAATGATTCGACCCTCTCGTTTTGGCTGTGTCAGCCAATTTTCCAACTTTCAGTCTAATGTTAAGCCAGTCTTAACGGACTAACGGACACAATGAATAGATAAATCCGACAAATCGATAGACTGAAGAATAAAATTCTAGTACTTAATCATTTGTTAAATTCTAATTCTTTCTATTTTAGCCGCATAGAACGACCCGCTAGATTAGAATTTAATCACTAAATACAAATCAGTATGAAAAAAATCTTTGCCCTGTTGATTTTTTCAACAGTTACATTGATAAGCTTGTCTGCTCAAAAAACCATAACCGGTGTTATCAATGATGAAGAAGGTATTCCCCTGATTGGAGCTAACGTCCTAGTGAAAGGTACAACTATAGGTACCATAGCTGATATTGACGGCAGCTACTCATTGGAAATACCTGATGGCTCGGATATCTTGGTATTCAGCTATACCGGTTACATTACAAAAGAATTGGAAATTGGTACTGATCGAGTCATCAACGTTATCCTTGAGCAGAATGCGCAGCTCATTGATGAGGTTCTTGTTGTTGGGTACAAAAACAAAGCCAAGCCTAAGTCAAATGTGGCAACACAGGTAGTCACCGCCCAAACCATCGAATCCCGACCTAACGCTTCTGTTGTACAGACACTCCAAGGCCAGGTAGCAGGATTGAATGTGACCACCTCAAGTGGGCAACCCGGCGCTAACAGTGTGATCCAGCTTAGAGGGGTTTCTTCTATAAACGGTAATACGGAGCCACTTTTTATTATAGATGGTACTCCTGTAGATGAAGATAACTTCCGTTCAATCAACCCGAATGAAATTGAGTCTATCTCGGTTCTAAAGGATGCTGGTGCAACTGCGATCTATGGTAATAGGGGAGCGAATGGTGTAATTGTAATGAAGACGAAAAGTGGTAATTACAACTCTGGCTTGAAATTCAAGTATACGACTTTGGTAAGCCGAGCTTCAAGACAACCCATTGATTATGATTTGATGGGCTCACAAGAGCTGTTGAGACTTGAACAAAGATATGGCAATGGTAGAGGGATAACACTACCTAATGATCCGGATAGAGTTACAAATTTACTAGGAGACACTTTAAATATTGATGATGTAGTTGGAACAGATTGGTTGGACTTCTTTTTTAGAAATCCAATTACTCAGCAACACAACCTGTCAGTATCAACGGGAGGTTCATTGTTTAATACGTATACCAACTTTGGGTATATGAATCAAGAGGGTATTCTTAGACAAAGTGGACTGAAAAGGTACAACCTGAGAACAAATTTGAATGGAAAGAGTGCTGACGATAAGTTTACATTCGGCTTGAATCTTTCATTGAATTATTCCAAAAGTGATGAACCAAACAGTATTGGTTCCGGAGCTGTTAACAGGAACTTTATCCTTGGTGCCTATATTGGACTTCCTTACTTTTCTATCGATGAATATACTGGTCCTGAGCCATTGCTAGATGTTGGAGATTTTTCTGCGACACCTTTGGTATTATATGATAGACTTCTTACATATACGAGATTTGAAAATGAAATTAAGTCTATTGCAAACCTAAATGCGAGTTATAAAATCACTGATTGGTTAACTTTTAGTTCCAGCCTTGGAGCTGACTTTACAGATCAGATATTAACAAGAGCAGAAGGTCCAACTTCTTATAATGCTTTGCTTTTTGCTGAGAATGGAAATAATACTCCTGGTTTTCAACAGCAAGGTAATACAAGAGTATTTAGTTACAACTGGTTGAATACATTGAGTTTTAGCAAAACATTCAATGATGTACACACTGTTGATTTGGGTTTATACACTGAATTATTTAAAGCTCATTACAGTGCTTTTTCATTCTTCCAGGAAGGTCTTGACCCAAGGACGTTTTTCCCTGGTGATGGTTCCGGTTTCGTAGATGATAATGCAGCCAATGACTTTTTTACTGATCAAGCTAGTGCGAATCTTCTTAATGCTGGACTATTTTCATATTTCACCAGCTTGGATTATGACTATAATAGCCGATTTGGATTTGGTGCTACTTTAAGAAGGGATGCCTCGTACAGGTTTACAGATTCCAATAAATGGGGACTATTCTATTCCTTCTCTGGGCGTTGGAATATCGACCAAGAAGCATTTATGGAGGATTTGCCATTTGATTTGCTTAAGCTGAGGGGATCTTGGGGTAAAACCGGAAACCAGAGAATTGTTGATTCAGGAGGATTCTTGAATTACTTTGGTGGTCCAGATTTAACTCAAAACTTCTTTGCTACAGGTCCTGGATATGGAGGACAAAATGCCTTGTTCCTATCTCAGATAGCAAATACTACCTTGAGGTGGGAAACTGTGAATCAAAGTAATATCGGACTTGATTTTGAATTGATGCGTAGTAGACTGAGAGGTAGTTTTGACTATTACGTAAAAACTACGGTAGACCTTTTCCAATCCAGACCAATTTCGG
>RFSX01000030.1 GCA_009923745.1 Chitinophagia bacterium | reverse complement strand
TCTTTTTCTTCGGGAATCACTAAAACATGAATATCAAAGAATACAACGACTCCATAAAGGAGGTGATTCGTTCAAATGAAATCCTTAACGACAGCATGACCAGGGACCTTTTTTTTACTGGGTAAATATCTGGGGAAAAAATTTGAATACTTCCGCTGGTGCTGCATCTTTTTCATGTATGGCATTGCCGCCGCGGCAATCTCCTAACTCATAATAATGATCGCATGTATCAAGCTTTATAAAATGATGACTACACTCATCATGACGTCTGATCTTACTCATTAAAATCAAGCATACTGCGTGACATATTTACATTAACAAAAATCAATAGTCATGCAATTGTTTAAAGCCAATATTAAAACTGTGGTTCTAAGGTACTACCTAATGATGGCAGTCGTTTTGATAAGCCTGTTTCTGAATATCCCTATTCTGGCCGTGTTAGCCGTACCATTATTTCTCAGTGCCTTACTTGCCGTTAAGATAGGTAAGTAATAGGAAGGAACCTAAGTCATTAGGGATATAAGTTCTATTGCGGCATTGACTGAAGTTTTTTCAGATCCTGTATAGAGATAGCCCCCCCGTCAATGTCGATCAATCCCTCTGATTTAAAGTCAGACAGTGTTCTGATCAGCGTTTCCTTGGCCGTGCCCGCTCTGGAGGCGAGGTTGTCGCGAGAAACCCTGATCACCATATTGGTTTGATTTAGTTGAGTAGTGGCGAATGCAACAAGTGCATTCGCCACTTTTCTCCTCACAGAACTATAGGCCAGCTCTATCAATTCCTGTTCGGTTGAATTCATTGAATTGGATAACATTTTAATAAACTGAGCCGCAAACTCCCTGTTGTTGTAAAGCAAAAGCATAAAGTCCTCTTTAGGGATTAGACGCAGTTTGGTATCGGTCAATGCCACCGCAGAATTATCATAGTTGGATTCATTGATCAATGGGAAATATCCAAAGAACTCCCCTTCCTTGTAAAGGTGTGTGATCAGTTCCTTCCCAAATTCATTGTTTCTGTACAATTTGACCTGACCCTCAATGATTAAATATAACCACCTGGGTACGCCACCGGCTTCGAAAACCATATCTTTTCGATTAAAGCTTCTCGTTTCTTTACCTTCCGACAGCTTTTCAAACTCTTCTTTCGCCCGTGCCTCGGAGAACAAGCGCTTTATACCTTCATCCGAATTACCGGATATGCTGGCAAATTGTTCATGCTTCTTCAATCTCATCTCTATGGCATCCAGCAATTCGGCATCATCAAAGGGCTTTGTGATATAATCATCCGCACCCAAACCCATGCCTTTCCTGAAGTCTGATTTTTCCGCTTTAGCCGTAAGGAAAATGAAAGGTATCTTGTTCGTTTCAGCACGCTTGTTAAGAATCTTCAGCACACCAAAGCCATCAAGCTCAGGCATCATCACATCACATAAAATCAAGTCTGGCGCGTTGTTCATAGCCTTTTCCACACCGATTTTACCGTCCGGTGCATCATCTACCTGATATCCCGCCAATTCAAGGATTTCACATATATTCTCCCTGACTTCAAGGGTATCTTCAATAACTAGTATCTTCTTCATTTTCAAGTTTTATTGGCTATTTTGAAAACTGAGTTTAAAAGTCGTTCCTAAATTTTCCACACTTTCGAAATCAATATCTCCGTGGAGCAAGTTTACGTATCTCTTTACAATATTCAAGCCCAAGCCCGTCCCCTGAATCATTTCGACATTGGAAGCCCTGAAAAAACGATCAAACAAATGGTGATGTTCGCTGGTGGGAATACCAATACCCCTGTCTTTAACTTCAATCACCAAATTTCTGTTTTGCATGTTGATGAAGCAATCAATACGATCATCTGAATACTTTATCGCGTTCGAAACAAGATTGAACAATATGTTTTTCAGAATTCGGGCATCCGTAAAGAAAATCGCACTGTCTCCATTTTTCTCAATATACAATTCCTGACCCTCTTTTAATATTTCCTTGACCTCTTCATGGACCTCCTTACAAAGGGCCAAAATATCCACATTCGATTTTTTGATTTCAATCTTGCCTTCTTCAATCTTGCTTAAAGAAAGAAAGTCATTGAGTATCCCTGTAAGATTGACCACAGCTGATTTTATTCTCGTGACATGCTTTTGTCTCTTGTCATCCTGTTCCGATTCTGTGTATTTGGATATAAGCGCTACAGAGGACATTATTGTGCTCAATGGTGTCCTGAATTCATGTGAAGCCATGGATACAAAGCGGGACTTCAGTTCGTTGAGCTCTATTTCCTTTCTTAGAGCCTCAGTTAATTCAAGTTCACTCCGTTCAAGTTTACGATTTGTTTGCAAAAGGTCGTTCACCAGTTTTTCCAGTTCGATAGTCCTTTCTTCGACTTTTTCTTCAAGTGCTTCATTCGCTCTACGCAGTTCATTCTGCGTCTCCTTTATCTGGCTTAAATCATGAACGATACCCGTAAATATGATCCTATTGTTCAAAATGACTTCAGAAACTGCTAATCTGAGCGGGATGATCCTTCCCTCTTTGGTCTTTCCTTCTACCTCACGACCTATACCTATAATTTTAGGTTTGCGTGTCTCATGATATTTCATAAGGTAGGAATCATGTTCCTTTCTGTAGGGTTCAGGCATCAAAATGGATACATTCTGCCCAATAAGGTCATCCTCCTGATAACCAAAAAGTCTCAAGGCAGACTTATTGATCGACTCAATAAATCCGTTCCTGTTAATGGTTATAATACCATCAATAGCAGTATCAATTACGGCCTGCAGCCGCAGGGCTATATCGTTCGTTACATTAGTCAATACGGCGATTTATGATATATCTCATAGAACTGAATGATGATCATCATCCGTAAAACTTAAAGCTACATATAGATTTGAATAAAATTAACTCAATATGGATTTATTAGCTCCTGTGTCTTCAATGATGACTACCGAAGTCAAAACAGTCGAACCTGAAGATACAATGAAAAAAGTTGAACAGGTATTCCGTGAAAACAGGATTCATCACATCCCCGTGGTAGAGGAAGGTAAACTCCTAGGCATCGTTAGCAAATCAGACTATTTATTTTTTAAACGTGGATTTAATGATCAAACGACAGATAACAGAATTGATGAGTTCAGGTTGAAGACCAGGAAAGTCAAAGATATTATGACCAAAGGAATAGCCAAACTGGAGACGGCAGACAGAATTGGGGTTGCGCTAGAAATATTCAAGGAAAATCTTTTTCATGCCATACCAATTGTAGATGACGGTAAGCTGGTAGGTATAATCACCACTTTTGACATTATTAAAAAATTGTCAGAGGAATAATTCAATATAATTATGATTAGACTCAAACTATATGGCCAACCCACCTCGACCTACGAGTATGTCAAGATGAAAATCAAAGAACATGCTCAGAAAGCGGGAATTAAAATTAGGATTGACGAAATTAAGGATATCAAAAAGTTGATATCCGAAGGTATTGAATCTATTCCCACTGTCAAGGTGAATAACCATATCAATCTGAGCTTTAATAAGAATGAGGAAATCAATGATTTTATTAAAAAAGTAAACCTTGCTCTTTTGCAGGAAGGGGATTATAGAATTATGAAAAAAATAATTGTACCGACGGATTTTTCTGAAACATCATGGAATGCCATGGCCTATGCCTATGGACTGGCAGATGCGATAGGTGGCGTCATCAATTTGACACATTGCTACCTTCCATCAGCTGTCGATGTCAATACATTGACAGAAAATACCATTAAGGAAATGAAGGAGAAACAGCTTGACGAGTTTTTTGAAAAAGTCAACAAGGAGTGGGTAGGTGAAAAGTCCAGCAAACCCATGATTGAAAAAACCTTCAAACTGGGTTTCCCGGTTGAAGAGATTTGCCAGATGGCCAAGGAAAAAGAAGCCTTCATCGTCATGGGCAGCACAGGAGATACCGGTGCATTTAAAAAGTTTTTTGGCTCTATATCTACGGCAGTATCGCAAAGGTCGGAGCGTCCTGTATTCATCATTCCACATAACGCTACATTCTCAGGCATCAACAGGATAGCCTATGCTTGCGAAGCAGATGAAATACCTGATGCCAATATTGATGCCGTCAGCATGCTCGCTACGGTAACCGGCGCCGAGATTCACCTGGTTCATGTAGAAGAGGAAGAAGAAATGGATATGTACTTTGATCTGATAAAAGCCTGGAAAGAAAAATATCCAGATAACTCGATTCAGAACCATTTTATACAATCTGAAGATGTTAATGAAGCCCTCAACCGATTTGTGGAACAAAAGGATATAGACCTTTTGGTCATGACCCACAGGAAAAGAGGCTTTTTTGATGATTTGTTTCATAAAAGTCACACCAAGGAGATGAGTATTAACTCAAGAACTCCTTTATTGGTGCTTCAATCGAAACCCTAAGATTATGAGAAAAATACTGATACCCTTTGATTTTTCTGAGGTATCGTTGAATACTGTCAGATATGCCCTGGATTTTGCAGATGACAGCGATGAACTTCATATCATCCATGTCCATGCCGGTCTCCTGAGTATCCAAAGCCCACTGATGCTTAGGGCTGGGCAGGATTACATTTCAAGCATTACCGAAGAAGTGGAAGAAACCATTAAAATAAACCTGGGAATCGATAAGATCCCATCGATTGTATTGATAAAGGCCATCAGCGGAGAACCCGTTGCTGCCCTGTCAAAGTATTCCCGACAACATCTTATGGATATCGCATTTGTAGGTACGCGCGATAATTACGATCTGATTGACCGATGGGTAGGTACAATATCCCTTGGTCTTGTAAAAAGTCTTTACATCCCGGTTTACCTGGTTCCAAAATTAGCCAGCTTCAAGGGTTATTCGAAAGTTTTGGTAGCCAGCGATCACCATTTAGCCAAACCACAGATCCTACATCAGATCAAAGATTGGAACTCTTCCTACAATGCCTATATGAAATTCCTTCACGTCAGAGAAAGAGAAAACAGCTACTATACAGACGAAGCTGAAAAAATAGTCACGGAATTGTACGAAAAACAAAACGTGGATTTTGGATTTGAGATAGCTACCTTGAGCAGCAGGAATATCGGAGATTCGCTCCTGGCATCTGCCTATAATTTCAAAGCGGATTTGATGATTGTGATTGCAGAAAATCAATCGTTCATGCACTCCCTTATGTTTACCAGCCTATCTAAGGAACTTGTATTAAAATCCTCTATACCTGTACTGTTTCTTCATGACTAATCGTTAAATTAGGATCAACATAATTAAAACATGAAAATACTTTGTCCAATTGATTTTTCGTCGGTATCCGTCAGAGCTGCCGAATGGATAAGCTTGTTCCTGAATGATGTAGGAGGCGGACAGATTACGTTCCTTCACTGTATGGAAACACAACATAGGTCAAGCATTTTTAATCACATGGATGATATGCTTAAGGAAAATGCGACACGTGACCTGCAAGAACTATTAAAGCGTCTCCATGAGGTCACCAGCGACGTTGAATATGATTATCATATCGTAAGAGCAGAGCCCAAGGAATATATTGTTTCCTATGCGCGACACAAACACTACGACTGGATTGTTACAGGAACTAAAGGCTTGACAGCATTGAAAGATGTCACTTTTGGTTCGGTAACAGAACACTGCATAATGAAATCTGGCAAGCCCGTATTAACCATACCAGAGTCGGCAGAATACAGTCAAATGAAGACTATTGTCATGGGTGTCGATAACAAACTCATCAATGACAAGGAAGTCCTTAAACCGGTTTACAGCATATGTAATGTATATGATGCAGAGATCAAACTGGTACATATTAAGACCATGGACAACGATGCCCTGAACAGAGATGAAGGCTATGAGGGGTACTTTCGTGATCTTAACTACGAGTTGGTTTCTATTCCTAAATCAGGAACGATATCACAGACACTAAGTCAATATGCAGAAGAAAATGAGGCAGATATCCTCGTGATGATACACCACAGGAAAAACTGGTTCCAGGAAATGTTCAATCGCAGTGTCACCAAGATGGAATTATTCGAGCTTGACAAACCTCTTCTGGTTTTATCTGACTGAATCATCGCTAATTAATAGTGGCCTGCTTCTTTAGAAACAGAAAAGCGCTCTATTCTGAAAAAAGAAAATAAAGACAATGAATATTATTTTGGATAAGGCTTTAAATACGATAATGTCACAAGACCTGAAAACAGTTGGACCCAACTGTATAGGATCTGAAATTGCTGACTTGTTTGAGAAGAACAATTTTCATCATATTCCTGTAGTGGATGAAAATAGGGAAGCTCTGGGTATTATAAGCGCTTCCGACTACCATCAGTTGCAGCACCATTTCACACGACTGAAAATTACCAAGTCCCTACAGCACAATGAAAAAATATTTCGTTCTGTACTGGCTAAAGAAATTATGACCCGTGAGCCTTTTTGCCTAGATGAAAACGACACCATTGCCGATGCGGTAGACGTTTTTATCAAAAATGAAATCCACGCTATCATCATCGTAAGGAAAAAAAAGGTGGTTGGCATTGTCACACCTCTCGACATACTAAAATCAGTAGTGGTACCAGCTCTTATTAACAAAGAAGCCTGAATGAATAAAAGCCTCAAAGATATTATGATATCTGATCCTTACAGTCTGACTCAGGATTCTATGTCTGTAGAAGCAACCCGGTTGTTGGTAGAACATAGAATTAATTGCATTCCTGTCGTCGACAAGACCAACACTATTGTGGATATCCTTATTTCTTATGATATTTTGGAACGCACAACTTAAAAGTTATACAATGAAAAGAGTACTAAAATATGTCCTCATTATGATGGGCCTTATCATGGCGCCACATGCCAATGCCCAAATAGCAGACAACAATAAGACTTTGAAAATAAGCCCTATTCAATTTGGGAAATCCTATTTCGAGTTATCCATGGAATTCGATATGAATGGCGGAAAATCATCTTTGCAGATTTCTCCAATGGCGCTTTTGAAAAAAGATAATTTCGAAGAGTTCACTGGTATCCAGGCCGAAATCCAATACAGGTCATATCTATTGAGACTGGACAGGGAAGAAACCGATACCTGGATGTTCTCGGATATTGATATGTTTGCCGGTGCCTATGCCCTTGGACTCATTTTTAGTCGTGATTATAAAGCCTGGTACAATGGTTTCGGTCCTGAACCCATTATAGAAGCAGATGTAACTCAAGATATTCTTGCCATAGAAAGTGGTGTAGTTATCGGGGTCAAATTCACATTGGGCAAACGTGTAACACTTGGTTTCTTGGCCGGTGGAGGAGTTAGATATTCGGATATTCAAGACAGTATCGAAGCCGGACTCAATATAGATGACTACTATGTAAGAGATAATGACAGCGTATTTGATCTCGGGTATTTTGGCGTAAAGCCAAGACTCAATCTTCAACTCGGGATTACTTTGTAGCTGTTATTCTACATCAACATTATCACCTTGGATTCAGAGTACATTTTCAGAAGTGCCTGAAGGGCTGCCCCCAACTCATCGCATGGCAAAACAAAATTGCTTTGATAACCCGTGTCAATTGATTCAAGCAAACGCACGATACAACTCTTGATATCGTTTTTGAGTTCGCTGTGTTTTGTTTTATTAATACCCGGAAAATACTCGTGAATTTCATTGATATGACGCAAGTCATAGTATTCCCATTTACATATAAAGTCATTGACTTGATCTTCAAATTCAAACCAGTCACGTAAATCAAACATCCTGTCATTTATGGTTCTTTTGATCCGGTTATAAGAATCAATGGATTCCCACAGAACATCTACCGGGTATTCTGCTTTAAAGAGGCATTGTCTGAGCGATCTGAATTCATACATCAGGTGATAAGCAATACTTTTCAAACAGGACCAATTGTCTGAAGACGCGCACGGACGCAGAGATTTTACATAAGCCTGTACCCTGTTTGAAAATTCAGGAATGTTGATATGCAAAACTTCTTTTCCTTCGAGGGATTCCTTCACAGCCTGCCATTCTGCCTCTATAGCTTCGATTGAGCTGTAACATACTTCACCGTTTTTTTGATCTGCAGCCAACCATAAAGACAATAACTGCTTATCCAACTCAGGATAGCTGAAATCCATAGGGCTATCCTGAAATGCAAATAATGATGGCATCAGAAAAACCAGGAGTAATTCACTCATAAAATGCTTATAGCTCACGATACTAAATTTGTTGTATGATTCAATACATCTTTGCTTGTTACTATGCCAATCACTACACCTTCTTCCACTACAGGTACAGATTGTAAATCAAACTCCTGCATAACGGTAAGCTCATATCTGACATTTGATTCTGAGTCTAATAAATACAGCTTGCGTTTAGTCATACAACCCTCAATTCATATCATGTCATTGATATGTGTTTCTGATTCGATGTTGCGCCCAACCAATACATCACTGAATGTTTTCAGAGCGTCATTGGCGCTGAACATACCAACCAAAGCCCCTTTTTCGTCGACAAGCGGAAGATGATGGATTCTCAGTTGCTGCATCAAACGGCAGACCTCTGTAAATTTGTAATCCTTTATTATACTAAGGACATTGTCGGTCATTATTTCATTGATCTTCATAAGTCACTGTATTTTCAAAACTTAAATGGCACAGGTTCCCATAGGAGTGTTAAAATAAATTTCGCCAATTACAGAGCATTATTAAATGATTTGCGTCAAGAGGACTCCTGATGCTTGTCATAGCCTGAAAAAACTAAGGGCTACTTCTTGTTATCAATAACTAATATGGGGATCTCAGAGTGGTTGATCAGCATCTCGACATTGCTCCCCTGGAAGAGTCTTTTAATTGGACTCCTGCCAATATTAGAAATGCCTACAAGATCGATTTCATACTTTTCAGCGAAATGCCGAATACCTGCTTCAACCGAATAATCTGAATAATAATGCGTCTGACAATCGTAATCTCCGGTTGCTAAGGCTTTAAAGTCCTTCAGTAACTCTAGCATTATGGGTGTGGGCTGATTGAACCAGCCTGAGGTATTGACCGCAAGAATATGTACCTCTTTGGTCTTGAATATATTCAAAAAATCAAGGAACTCAATGAATGCTTCCCTGTCGGTTTCAGTTAGATTTGAAGGGAACATAACCTTGTTGAGTCTGAGGTTGGAAATCGGATTTTTGATCACGAGAATATTCTTACGAAGCTTTCTTACCAGCTTCTGAGTGTTAGACCCAATAAACCACTCTTGTTTACCGGAAGCTCCGTATGATCCCATAACGACAAGATCAAACTGCTGTTCCTTATCATAGTCAATCAAAGACTCTGTAAAGCTTCCAAAGCAGGATTCCTTATGCAGTTTTACGCCAACTGAACCCGCCATAGCCTCACGCTGTGACATCAGCTCATCGATATTATTCTTCATCCTTTCCTGTACCCGCTCAGCCAGGCTATCATCTGAAGACTTCGCACCAAACTCATCAGGCAAATCTGCAACATGAAACAGCGTAATGTCTGAATCCATTATAAGCGCAAATTGACATGCTGCATCAAGCGCAAAATCTGCACATTCCGAAAAATCCGTTGGTACCAATATTTTCATTCCAGTATTTTTTAGAGCATCATTCTCATAACTGAACAGAATTCAGACCCTTGGCATTTTGTTTTTCCAAAGTCCAATCATCCGTTGTGGATGTCTGCAACCATAAGTTATTGGATCGCCTGAAAACCTGCACAAACAATCCAAACTTTTCTTCAAAATCAGCTTCAAAATCCGCAACAACCATAGCAGGATCAAAATTATAGTCCTCTTCATGGAGTCTTGCGCTGATATCCCCCAATTTCAAATCATGAGCCAATTCAGCCGATTTTAGACTGCCCTGGCCTTCTTTATGAGCTACTTTATACATTTCAAGTTTAAGCCCTGGAAAAACCTTAGTGAATTCATCTTTTATATCCCGAATCGTTAAATCTCTATGAACTAACATAGCTTTCATTTTAATTTAAATATCCCTCCTTTGAAGGTTATAATGGATGATCCACCTCAATGTAAATAATGATAGTTATCATAATTTTACAAATTATCGGACAAAAATGGCTTCGATGAACTGCAATTGGTAATTTGGCATCCTTAGAGAGCTGAAAGCCAGGACTTACATGGAATTTCTGAAAACCAACAACAGCCAATTTTCCAGACTGTCTGATTATCCATTTGATGCTAACTATCTGGAATTTAAAGGGATGCAGATGCACTACATCGATGAAAACAGCGGTGAGCTTTTCCTTGCATTGCATGGCGAACCCAGCTGGTCATACCTTTATAGAAAATTTGTTGGCCTTCTTCCTGGAACCCGCTTTATAGCCCCAGATCTTATTGGCTTTGGCAAATCCGATAAATTATTGAACTGGGAAGACTATAGTTTCGAATTTCATTTTGACTCCCTTTCGCACTTCATTCAAAAACTGAATCTTGAAAACATAAATTTGATTGTTCAAGACTGGGGCGGATTACTAGGCCTTAGCCTTCTGGGTGCTTATCCGGAAAGATTTAAGAGGGTAATCATTATGAACACTTTCCTGCCAAAGGGTAAGAAATTGCCTATTGCATTCAGGCTTTGGCAGTTATTTGCCAAACACCACCCTTCTCTTCCTGTATCCTGGATAATGCAAAAACTGACAGTCTCGGAACTTTCCAAAGAAACACTTGAAGCCTATAAGATGCCCTATCCGGATAAAAGCTACAAGGGATCTGTCAAGGCGTTTCCACAACTCGTTCCTTCAAATCTTGTAGACCCTGCAGTTCCATACCTCCTGCGCGCCAGAGAGGTCTTATCAGAATGGAATAAACCAGCCCTGGTCATGTTTTCTGATAAGGATTCTTTATTCTCTGGCATAGAAAATTTTTTTCTGAATCTGATACCTTACTGCAAAAACCAACCCCGCATCATTATCAAGAATGCCGGTCACTTTCTTCAGGAGGACAAAGCTGAAGAAATCTGTCATTATATCCGCTTGTTCCTTGAAGACAAATTACCGCGTTAAAGCTTTCATAAGCACCGGAATATGATTTCAGTTTCTGGATAGTAGAATGGACTGTAGTATTAGATGGGCTCTATAAGCCCTGGCCTACTTAGATAGATTAACGAACCTGCTGCAGGAGAGCGAGGGCAACCCCATTCGTCCAACCAAACCCATCCTGGACAGGATATTCTCCTCCCCCACTAATCAGAGTGACATCTCTGACATTATACTTTTCCAACATCTTGCCGGTATCTTTAAAAACTTTTTCGTTCAAGTTTAACCAGCTCTCAGCCACACGATCTGCAAGTTCATTAAAGCCATAATTCCGCAATCCACAAACAGCCATCCATTGAAGGGGGGCCCAGCCATTTGGTGCATCCCATTGTTGCCCTGAATCAATCGTAGTGGTCAATAAACCTCCTTCTTCAAGGAATTCAGTTTCGAGAAGATGTGCAACGTGCTTGGCCTGGGTCTCGGAAGCCAAATTAAAATACAGTGGGAATACTCCTGCCAGAGACCTGACAGATGTTAATCTGCCCTGCCTGAAATTATAATCCATAAAATACTGATTTTCCCCATCCCAGAACAGCTCCTTTATCTGCTGAGCCCGCTGTGAAGCGAGATGCTTATGTAACTCTGATTGATCATTGTCATTGTTTAGCTTGAAGGCATGTGCCAACACAGATTCCAATTTGCAGATCAAACAGTTCAAATCTACAGGCAGGATGTCCAGGCAGTGAATACTGCTTAAGTTTAAATCATCATCGAGCCACCGGCTGCTGAAATCCCAACCCGATTCACATGCGGCGCGAAGATTGGCAAACAATTCTTCAGGCTTGCCATGAACACTCTCTGCCAGATAATAATCCGCACCAAACATCTCGGGACGCGGTGTTGTATTTTCATCATAGTAGCGATTCAGCTTTTTACCATTAAGAAAGACTACATGATTTGAAGAGTCGCCTGTCATTGATAGTTCGTGATCCTGCTCCATCCAAAACCTGTATTCCTTGTGAAGTACATCAAGATTATCCAGGTAGACCTGGTCACCCTCGATCTCTGCCAGCAATTCAACCATCATGGCAAAAAATGGCGGCTGGGATCTACCCAGGAAGTAAGTCCTATTTCCATTGGGAATACAGCCGTATTCACGGATCATGAAGGCGAAGTTTTCGATCATATTTCTGATAAGATCGATGCGGCCGCTGACTCGCAAGCCCAGCATCGTAAAATAACTGTCCCAGTAATATATTTCATTAAATCGCCCTCCCGGAACTATATAAGAATATGGTAATGGCAAAGCACTGGAACCAGCTACTGGCTGCAGGCTTTTTCGACTTAAAACTTCCCACAGAGATTCTATATGTTCTGACAAAGATTTATCCCTGTCCGTTTTAAAGCCTGTATCCGAGGTTTCAGGAATCTCGAAATGATTCTCAAAAAATGACTTTAAATTAAAATTAGGATTTGATCTGGTCTGTCGATAGGTTTTCAGTATTATTTCAGGATCGCCTTTAGGCAATGCGTCAGTAATCAGTTTGCCATCATCCAAAACTGGCTCCAGATGTAAATCCCTGAATAATTCAGCAAAAACGATTTCAGGCGACTGATCCTTCATTGAGCTTTGATTTTTTTGTCAGATAATTCAGGATAAAAAAACATATAAGCAAGGCAGACATCGGAATGAGGGTGTAATAAAATGCATTTCCTCCTCCAACATGTTTGAACAGGTATCCGATCAATCGTGATCCCAGGGTTCCCCCGATAGCTGAAAATATAATGATCAAACCTGACATCGGGCTATGAAGATTTTTAGGCAATGCACTTAATACAACGGAATTGAGCAAAGGGTAAATAGGGGCTATAAACAAGCCAACAAGAGGAAAGACAAAACCTATCAGTGGAATATCTGAAAAAGAATGAATAACCCTGATCTCAGAACTTACAGCTTTAGGCAAGACAGTAATTACCAGGATCATAGCTACAACCATACAAATACATAGGATCCATACCCAATGAAATTTTTGAGAAAGCCAGCCTGCAATAATCCTGCCTATCCCTAAGGAGACGGCCAGGATACTGGCCATCATAATGGCCATGTTTTCAGGCAACTGCAGCACCTTCTCATTAAACGTCGGCAACCAGGTCATTATACCCTGTTCAACCATTACAAAAAGAAAAGCACTTAAGACAAAGACAAGAACCAGCAGCTTTAGCATCAGCAAGAGCATTTGCCGAAAATCATCAGCCAGGTTTGCTCCAGGGATGAGCTCTCCTTCCTCAAATTTTGAGAAAAAGAGAAAAAGAAAAGAGAGCAGTGATAAAGCGGACAACAGCCAGTATACATTAAGCCAGGCATTGGGGTCATCAGCACTGTTGAAAGCCGGGAATATAAAATACGCCAGCGCTATCCCAAACATAAAAACACCTTCAATGCTGCTCATCAGACTGTTATGGCCGGCTTCATCATCAGTCAGCAAACCAATCACTGAATACACCGAAACCTTTATCAGGGCAAAAGCAGATCCCACACAGGCAAAGAGTATTTTGGCTGACCAGAAGGAATTGCCAAAATACATGGAAAGGCATGCCACAGTGACGAGACCCAATCCGATCAACATGGAATTCTTGTATCCAATCCTGGGAAGGAAACTGGCCATAATAAAAGAAACTATGGCGATGGGCATATCCTTGAAAAGCTCCAGAGTGCTGGCAGCCAGTTCATCCACGCCATATACTTTTTGTGACTTCAGTATAACTATACCCACACTATTGAGAAGTATGGCAAACACAAAATAATTGATATAAAGAGACAATCTGACTTTGGCCCTGACTGCTTGCTGTATCATTCCAGGTTTTTTCCCAAGATAAATATTAGCTGAGAAAGTGGCGGAATGTATAAACAAAAAAAAGGGTTGGCAAAATGCCAACCCAGAATAAAATCAGTCTTTAATAGGCGTAGGCCTATTTTTCGAATTCTACTGTTCTAGAGATGTAACCATCGCCAACTACAGCCGTGTATTTACCCGGCTCCAGTCTTGAAAGATCGAATACTTTGTTCATGGGATTAGCATTCTCAAATCTTTCAGCATAGACCGTTAATGCTTCATCGTAAATTTTAATGCTTGCTGAACCGTCAAAGCTCAGGAAATTAACCTTCAGCTTATTATCAACCATTTCGATAACAGGCTTGTAATATACCTGAGCTTCTTTTTCTGCAATTTTGCCATCAAAAAGAATGACAGTCTCAACAACTTTTTTGTCGTTGTTCTCCAATACGATTTCATATTTACCAGAATCAAGATTTCTAAGATTGTATTTAATACCATCTGCTTTTCTTGTATCGAGTCTATCATTAAAAATGATCTGTCCTCCCATTGAGGTAATCGTTACAGAAAGATCACCCTTCTTCCAGTTTTCGAAGCTGATTGTTACGCTTGGCTCATAGTAGAATGTGCTGATGTAATCCACTGACACATTACCATACAACTTGGCTGCTAAAAGCAATACTAAGAAAGTCT
>RFSX01000285.1 GCA_009923745.1 Chitinophagia bacterium | reverse complement strand
GAATTTCCCTGGCTTTACCTACATCATCCTTGCTGACATGGAGTTCAATATCACCAAATACACCTCCGAAGGCTGAGTCCATTTTATTTACGACAAAAGCCTGGATGCCTGATTCATCAAGCATCTTTTGTGCCAGTGCAATCTTGGCGTTCGAATCGCTAAAAATGATTTTTTCGTTTGAACTAACCATTTATATTTGATTTGCATCAGGTCCTTCTACAGATACGTTAAGAATATCTTTGTCAAAGAGGTATAAACCACTCTTCTCTTCACCAATCAACTCGAGCTTGTCATTCAGAGTACGCGCCAGGGATTCTTCTTCGATCTGTTCGGCAACATACCATTGAAGGAAGTTATGCGTTGCATAATCCTTTTCCTCCAGGGCAATATCTACAAGTCTGTTAATGCTTTCAGAGACCATTATTTCATGCTTGAGCAATTCCTGGAAAGCATGCTTAATAGAAGGATATGTAACTGTCGGTTGTTCCAGTGAAGGCACCATAGCAAAGCCTCCGCGTTCATTGATAAAGTGAATGAGCTTGAGCATATGCATTCGTTCCTCCTCGGAGTGCCTGTAAAAGAATGCTGTGATATTATCTATCCCCGGCTGAATTTCTGCCCATGATGCCATGGCCAGGTAGACCTGAGAAGATTGAGCTTCAATTTTGACTTGCTCGTTTAGAGCTTCTTGCATTTTCTTCGATAACATAATTTAGTTGAATGTTTTTTATTAAAAATACTACAAATACAACATCTTACCATGTTTCATTGTTTTGTAGATAAATTCTAAACTAGCTTTCAGCTCCCCTGAAATTTAACAATATTTGCAGCTTAAAATCTCATACAATGGCAGATAACAAGGTTATTTTCTCAATGGAAGGTGTTTCAAAAACCTACCCACCTAAAAAGAAAGTTCTCAATAATATATGGCTATCCTTTTTTTATGGCGCCAAGATTGGTGTACTCGGTCTCAATGGTGCCGGAAAGTCAAGCCTTCTCAAAATC
>RFSX01000284.1 GCA_009923745.1 Chitinophagia bacterium | reverse complement strand
ATACGCCGATTACTTTTATTTCAGATTCTGACGGATCGAAATTATATTACGCCAGCCTTTCGGAAGAACCAAAATTGAAATACTCCTATAAAGCCAATAATAAGAAAGTTGAGCATGTTATGGATGTCAATGACTTCATTGATGTCAAGGGCTATAAGGCCCTGGGCAATAAACTGGGTGAATTCAAAGTCCTCAAAATAGAGGAGCTAGAGACTCAAAAGAAAACGTCTTCAGATAATGAAAATGGTAAATCGGATGAAAAAGAACAGGGAGATCTTTCACCTGGCGATACAATTGAATTCGATTTTTAGGTTTACAGGATCAGTCGTATAGTGATTTAGCATAAAGGTAACCCTCATTCCACCAGGCTGCCATTTGCACAGGATCAAAATAAAAGGAGTGCTCTGTCAATTGCCTTGGCGTAAAAATAAAATTGACCTTTACACTTTTATTGTAAATGCTTTCCAGGTGTCCTGTCAGGATATCTCCATAAGCAATCTGCTTTTGCATAAAAACCAGGGTCTTCAACAACAGATCAAATGCATTGCTGATCCGTATTTCTGTTTGCCGCTTTCTCCTCGGATTCAGAACAATAACATCAATTTCTGTAGCACCCAGATCAATAGCTTCTTCAATAGGGAGGTAATTACCAAAGCCTCCATCGGCATACTCATATCCATTCTTTTCTACCAGGCTCATGAAAGGTACAAAACTGCAGGATGCCCACATCCAGTCCAGGAAATCGTCGTACGCATGGTCTGTCGCATACTTATACTCCACATTAGTCTTGGTAATATTTGACACGGTAACTACGACCTTTTTACCTGAATTCCTGATGGCATTGAAATCCTCATGAGAAATAGTTTTTGAGATGGTTTTGCGCAAAGCATAATGTTCACCAAAGGTTTTTTTTCGCTTTACAAACATCTTGATGGAATTGAAATGATTGATGCCTATCTTCCTGATATGTCCCTCTTTGTCTTTAATTACCCTGAATGGACAATTACTGTAAATATCAT
>RFSX01000283.1 GCA_009923745.1 Chitinophagia bacterium | reverse complement strand
GAGCTTATAACGAATCGCCTCTATTGAAGGGCTTATATTCCGATATGTTCAAGGTAAAAGTCATAGCCCTTTTGAGCAACTTTTCTGCCCAGTATCAGTCCTTCAATATTATCCGACTGAATATGATATCCTCCGAGTACTCTTGAGAAACCCGCCATTTCAGCCGCCTCGGTCAAGGTAGGGAAATAAAGTGCAATTTCTTTCCATTCTGATTCGGGTTCGGTATAAGAGCCTGAAACAAATGGAATTGTAATATCAAATTCATCTGTGCCTGTAAATAATCTCAACGCCTCAGCACAGGCACCACTGACTGAGCTGTGACCTGAAACATAGCTAGGAAAAGGAGGACAAAGAAAAATATCAGGGGAATAAGGCCTCCAATCCGTGCCCTTTAGTTCTCCCCAACCCTTATCAAAACCTTTCCATCCTGTTATCATTTTTTCTCCAAAATATTCATGAACTAAGGCATAGGGCCGCGCATAATCATAAAACATTTTGGTGTCCCACGAAGCGATAAAAGCATCCATTGCGACAATTTGGTTGAGAAAATACATTTTAACATCCTCGTCAAGTGTGTGTTTTCTTTTGATTGATAATTCTTGTGCCAATACCAACCAATGTCCTGCTTGTTGTACAGACTTGGGTCCGTCTCGCATAAATTCTACAAGCCCTTTCTGTGCACTAGTTAGTTTGCTTTGCAGCATGACCACCTCCTCTATTTCAGCATTGAGCTTTTGACTTCCATATTTAGGTGGTGGTGGAGATCGAAATTGAGAGGCACTATCAAGTGCAATGGGTTTAACATATTGCCAATAGGGAGTTAAACAAGCTGGGGCATAGCGTTCCCCCGTTTTAGAAATAAAATATTTAGGCTGCCATCGGTTGATATCTGTATTGCGTTCAGGGGTGTTTATTGGTTGATAATCAGTATAATCAGCATAAGGGATTTTTAAGTCTTCGGAGCGATTTCCATATTGGTTTGAACCATCGTCAAATCTTGCTTTTATCACTGACTCTGCA
>RFSX01000282.1 GCA_009923745.1 Chitinophagia bacterium | reverse complement strand
TTTCTGGACCATACATCTCTTTAGCAAAATAATCCAGGGTTTGTTTCATATCAGCAAAAGATACCCCTTCATCAATATAAAGTCCTTCCACCTGGTGGAACTGGCAATGCGATCGAGCCGATACCGTTTCATTACGATACACACGTCCCGGCGCTATGATCCTGATCGGAGGTTCCTGATTCTGCATAACTCTTGCCTGAACAGAGGATGTGTGTGTTCGCAACAGATAGCTTGTCGAATCCTTCAGATAGAATGTATCCTGCATATCTCTTGCCGGATGATCTTCCGGCGTGTTCATGGCTGTAAAGTTGTGCCAGTCATCTTCAATTTCCCTTTCTTCAGCTACGACAAAACCAATACGCTCAAAAATGCCAATCATATGTTCCATAACGATTGAAACCGGATGGCGACTGCCTAAAGTCGTGGGAGCAGGGGGCCTTGTCATATCCATGCCTAACTTCTCCTCCCCTTTTTGCTTATCGCGAATGGAAGAAGCCAAACTTTCATATTTTTCTTCTGCAAGGGTTTTGAGGGCGTTCAGCGACTGACCATATTCTTTCTTCTGATCGTTGGGAACATTTCTGATCTCACCAAAAAGAGGCTTGATGATATTCTTTGTTCCCAAATACCGTATCCTGAATTGCTCAAGCTGTTCAGCATTATCTACAGCTGTTTCTGATATTTGCTTTTTGAGTTCTTCTATTTTATTGAATGCTTCCAAAACTTCATGTTGTAAGCTTGCAAAATTAGTGTTTCTTAAGGCAGTTTTCCTGAAAATTGGGCATAAAAGCCGGGCTGCTCAATATTTTTAGGCTTAGTTCTTGTAATAGTACAAAGATTATATTCTACTCATCCTGAATATGGAAATGCAAATCGCAGATATTCTGATTTCATTGCTTGGCGGTTTTACCGCCGGTTTCCTGAATGCTCTGGCAGGCTTTGGATCCGTCATCACGCTGGCTATCTATATGGATATTATGAATATCCCGGGACACATTGCAAATGGAACCAATCGAGTCA
>RFSX01000281.1 GCA_009923745.1 Chitinophagia bacterium | reverse complement strand
TAAATATTAACGAAGCCTGTAATTATCGCTGTTTCACCACTTCAAGACCACCTTTCCTATGGATTTTCTTGACTCGACAAATGCATGGGCATCTGCAATATCCTCTGCTGCGAATATCTTGGACACTTTCGCCTTGATAATGCCTTTTTCGGCGTAATTTATCACCTCATCCAAGACTTCTTTAAAGAGTCCGGGCTGATTGTCGGCTACCCTCAGCATATTTACAGCTATAATCGAGCGGGAACCCATGAGCAGCTGTATGGGAGAGAAGAAACCGAAGCCAAGGGCTGCTGTGAGCGCTCTGATTTTATTAGAGCCGGATAATTGAGAGGCGGCTCCGTAGGTGATCATATCTCCACATGGTGCCAGAAGTTTCATAGATTGTTTGAATACGTTTCCGCCAATACTGTCAAAAGCAGCATGAATCTTCCGTACTCCGGCTATCTTTATAGTTTCTTCGTAAAAGCTCTTATTTCTATAGTCGATAGGGTGGTGGACACCCAGTTCCTCCAGGTAGGCAAGTTTTGATTGGCTCGCAGTACCATAGATTGTACAACCGTGGTGTTTCGCCAATTGAACCAGAATGGAGCCAACACCCCCGGCAGCGGCGTGAATGAGTACATTATAGTCCTTTCTAAGCCTTGTTTTATATTCGGCACAAAACAAGGCCGTGCAAGCCTGTGTGGCATAGGCTGTTGACTCTGCTTCGTCAATGGAATCAGGGATTTTTGCAACGCCATCTGCCATGGTGCAGACATATTCAGCATAACCACCAAATCGGGTGAGTGCTGTAACTTTATCTCCTGCCTGTACTTCGGTAACATCAGAACCTACTTCTTCAATAGTCCCCATGACATCGTAACCTATGACAGACGGGTTAGCTGGCGCATCGGGGTAAAGCCCTCTGCGAGCCAGTATATCAGCAAAATTGATCCCCGAGTAATGTACTTTTATAAGAACTTCATGGGCTTCAGGTCGAGGAATATCTTTTTCCGCTATGCGAAAGGCTTTATGTGCGTC
>RFSX01000029.1 GCA_009923745.1 Chitinophagia bacterium | reverse complement strand
ATGATCGTATACGATCATTAACGGCTCCTGAAGGCTGGTTGTCACTCGTCGGGCTATACTGGCTGAGTGAAGGATCTCATACCGTGGGAGCGTCAACGAATATGGATATTGTACTTGAATCCCCTGCCCCTGGAATGTTGGGTCGTTTCACTGTCAAAGGAGACAAAGTACATTTTGAAGCTGGAGGGGAAGCTTATGTAACAAGTAATGGCGAACGATTTGTGGAAGGGCCTGTGTTTTATGATCAAAGCGGCAATCTCACCAAACTTGAATTCAGGTCGCTGGTGTTCTATATAATTGAGCGACAGGGCAGGATAGGCCTTAGAATAAAAGATACATTGTCTGATAACAGGTTCAGCCTGGATTCTATTCCGCACTATCCGCTGGATACAGATTACAGGGTTTATGCCAGAATAAAGGCAACGGAAAAGTCCAGGCAAGTAACAGTAGAAGACATAACAGGAGGTTCACAGGAATATACTGTTGAAGCCATGCTCGAATTTGGACTGAGCGGCAAGGCCTTTTCATTGGCTGCCTTCGATGGTGGAAAGGATCATTATTTTGTCATATTCAAAGATAACACCAATGGTGACAGAAGCTACGGAGGGGGACGCTATTTATATGTGTCGAGGGAACCTGCAGACAATGGTTTGGTCATCCTTGATTTCAACCAGGCTATCAATCCTCCTTGTGCTTTTACAGACTATGCGACATGTCCTATTCCCCCGCAGGAGAATGAGCTGGATATTGAAATAAGAGCAGGTGAAAAATATCCTATAGTCTATAAGGAAAGATAGGAAAGGGTGTCAATGATCGCTTAGCTGCATGATCACACGGGCGCCGTTCATTTCCTTCACTGTTTGTTCTTTTCTGATCAAAACGCTTACCTCTTCGATATCAGCCACGTAATATAGAGATGGTATTTCCGCATCATCAATATCTCTTAGCTCGTACACAGTGCATGCATATCCATTTATTTCATGATCCTTTGCCTGGCGCATCAATTTGTACAGTATTATATTCTGCCTCTGGCTATCAAATAACCTTAAAATATGTTCTTCTCCTGCCGCTAAGTTAAGCGAGGCAATATAGCAATCCAGGGCATTGCCGTCAGCAAGCAGCTGTAGATCGGTTTGTTTTTCAAACATCGTTTTCTTGTCGTTCATACTCATGCTACCTGAAATCCTGTCTTTTTCAAACTGGATCTCTATTTCCAATGGTCCTTGCTTCATAGACTTCGAAGCAGCCTGGAATGATTCCAGCTTAATGAGTGTGTTTTCTTCCATCTCATTCATACCACTACCTGCTTTGTCTTCAAGAGTCAGCATATTGCCCTCTAATCGTATGCTTCGTTCAAGTTCAAATTCTATTTCCTGACCTTGCATGTCAATGGTCAAGGTATAAGGAAATGTTCCAGTTGCCGGGGTTTTTGTAGCCAAAGGCATGCTTGCCTTTCGTTGCGACTCACTAAGAATTTCAGGCATTTCCAATCCAGCTATGTCTACACGGGCATTTGAAATAATTTGCTCAAGCTTTTCATTAACAGTATCCTGGTATCGTCCACCAAGATGGTGAGCCAGGAATTTTTCCATAACAGATATAAAAGCCATGCTGTTTTCAGGACGGGCA
Source organism: Chitinophagia bacterium (assembly GCA_009923745.1). GTDB lineage: Bacteria > Bacteroidota > Bacteroidia > Chitinophagales > Saprospiraceae > RFSX01. The sequence continues at coordinate 13,010 of RFSX01000029.1, read as the reverse complement.
AAACCATGACCTTCATCAGGAAAATTCAAATACTCTACAGGCAAACCGTGATCCCTCATGGCTATTACAATCTGATCCGATTCGGATTTTTTGACCCGGGGATCATTGGCGCCTTGAGCAACGAGGAGTGGCGCTTTGATTTTGTCGGCATGGAAAAATGGGGACTGTCGTTTTAATTGTGCCCTGCCGGATTCTGTTGTAGGGTCGCCCATGCGTTTGTGAAACATGACTCGTGCAGATTCCCAGTAGGGGGGTATGGTTTCCAGGAGTGTAAATAAGTTAGACGGTCCAACAATAGAAACACCGGCAGCATACAAGTCAGGGGTAAAGCATAAGCCTGCCAGGGTTGCATAGCCACCGTAAGAGCCACCCATAATGGCAATTTTATCTGGCCTGGCATAAGCCTTTTCTGACAGGTAGTGTGCTGCTGCAGTGATATCATCCTGCATTTTTTCTCCCCATTGGTTGATGGCCGCATTAAGGAAAGCTTTTCCAAAGCCCGTAGACCCTCGGAAATTAACCTGCATAACGACATAACCTCTGTTAGCCAGGAATTGGGCATAGGAATTATACCCCCAGTAATCCCGTGCCCACGGTCCTCCATGAACCATAATAACAGCAGGAAGGTCTTTTTTTTCCTTTACAGGTGGAAAAGAAATGTAAGCCGGTATTTTCAGGCCGTCCAGGGAATTGAAATGAACGGCTTCCATTTTAATGAGGCTCGCCTCCGACAGTTTAGGTCTGGGACTGTACAAAAAATCCAGTTCTTTATTCTCTCGGCTGAAAAAATATGCTGAGCCGGGATCATCATCGCTTGACACATAAATTATCCAGCTCTTTTCATCCAGGGTGGTGGAACTGATGGATATTTCTTTTTGTGGAAACTTTGCTTGCAGGTAATCGTAATCATCTTTGTAGCTGTCGTCTTTCCAGTAGATTCTCTTTTTATCGCCTACATATACTGTTGCAATAAGCTCATTTGAACTGGCAGAGAATACAGCATTTTCGATGTCCACTTCCTTTTGAGGGTCAGATTCTATGAATTCAAGATTCTGGGTTAGTCTATCATAGAGATATAATCCTGCCAGGTCCGGGTCGCCCAGGTTGGATATAAAATAGGCTTTGCCATCCTCTCTGAATTTTAAAGGCGAAATCGACTCTTCTAGGCTTGATTTAAATATGCGGTTTAACGAACCATCAGGACTGATCTCTAAAATTTCATTGCCGCCATCAGACAGAGATCTTCCTGCAAACACAGCTTGACCCTGTAGATCCAAATACAAGCTGTTGAGTTTTTCGGTGTTTTCAAAAATGCATTTTTTACTGCCACTTGATATGTCCATTTCATAATAGTCATGCCAGGCTTTATCTCTATCATTTAAGGCAATGAATATTTTATCGGGAAAGGCTTTAGGCAGAGACACGACATAACTTGTGGTATTTTCTTCCGGAGTTAGCAAATAGGCTTCAGTATCTTTCGAACGCGGATCCACTCTAAACAAACTAAAATTCTCATCTCCTCCAGTATCCTGGGCATAAATGATGTATTTGGAGTCCCAGGTCCAAAAGTAGGACCTGATCGGTCGTTTGTCTTCCTTTGTGAGTGGACGTGCTTCGCTAAAATCAGCTTCTACTGTTTTGATCCAGATATTGAGTACACCTTCATACGCTTTAATGAAGCTGATGTATTTGCCGTCTGGACTCAGTGATGATGCAGTGATTTCAGGGTTTCCAAAAAATGTATCTCTTTCTATTAAGGGGCTTGTATAGTTTGAGTTTTCACTTCTGTTAGGATGCATGTGTCTGTTTCTTTTTGTCTCTCCAATGTTCCATGAGTTTGCTTTCCCTGTAATAGATATAATGCGCTGTGGTCTTAGCCATAAGGTAGCCATAGAAGCCATCAAGGAAACCAAGTCTCAGGATATATTCAACGAAAAACTTCCAGCTCGGTTTGATCAGTATTCTTAAGTAATTTGTCTTTATGCCATTTTCAAACCTGTGGAGGGCTGCTATGCTGCTGTGTTTGTTTACCGTTGTGATCCGATCGTGTATATCCTCATTGCAATGATGCAAAAGGAGTGATTTCAGTTTTTTTGATTTTGTATCCGGACCAGCATAAATGCGGTCATGTGGCGGGTTGCCTGAAAAGCTGACTTTAGTTCTGTCAAACAAACGAATGATGCGGTGGGGAAACCAGGATCCGTGCTTTAGAAAATAGTTGTTTATGGCGTTGGACCTGTTCAAATAGTACGCGTCGGCATCAGGATTAAGGAGTATTTGCTTGATTTCTTCTATGAGGCCAGGACTTAAAAATTCATCGGCATCCAGGGCCAGGACCCAGTCGTTAGTGGCCAGGGATACAGATAAGGCTCTCTGTTCAATGTATCCTTGGAATGCCCTCGTTTCTATGCGGGCACCCAGGCTTTCAGCTATTTCTACGGTTCTGTCTGTGGAAAAGGAGTCTACAATAAGGACTTCGTCACTTATCTCTTGCACAGACCGAATGCAGCGAGCAATCTTGTCCTCTTCATTCATGCACATTATGACTGTGGACAGCTTGATCATAGGGCAGATTTAGTGCTTTCTACAAACTTCATACAGAAAAGGAGTATAAATATATATACAGCAACGCCAATTTGTGATTCAATCGTGTGTTCAACCATGAAGCTTCCGAAGAACATCAAGTTGCTGGCGGGCAGTAAAAGGTCTTTATGTCCTTCCAAGTAGAATACAGGCCATATTGTGCACAGGATAAAAACAATCATTGCTGGAATCCCCAGGCTGGCAGAACTCAGCAGATATTGGTTGTGCGGTAATAGTTCCAGATCTGTAAGCTCAGGATAGTGAGCATCCAGGTATCGGTTGGTTTCATCCATAATGTCACCGATTCCGACACCAAGGATCGGATATTCTTTGGTAAGGCTCATGCCTGCATAAATGCTACCAAGTCGCCTCGAATCCGACAGGTCACGGATATTTTCGTTTTTATCGAACAGCTCTAGGCTGTATTTCATGTAGCCAATTTTATTTCTTACCGTTGGAATGAAAACAAGAGAAATGATAATGAGCAGGACCATTGTACTTGCCAGTGCAATAGCCCACTTCCTGTATTGCTGCCGGAATGCCAGATAAAGAAACAAAGCGACGCCCATGAGGTACAAGCTGAGCAATCCCGAGCGGACAGCCAGGAAATGAAGATAGATGCTGAGCAGAATGGCGGTGCCAGCGAGTATATACCTTTCTTTTAGAGCTAATTGCCTGTGGCGAACCACTAAAAGGTAAACCGAAAATAAAACAGCAAAGCTAATCAGTATACTGTATCGTATGTGATGAATGGGTGTAGGGAGTATTTGCCCCTGACCATAGATCTTAATAAAATGCTCAAAGTCCGAAAGAAAAAGGCTTATAGACCATAATGCGGAAAAGCCAAGAATTCCTATGAAAAAATACATTAAGTTCTTCAGCTTTTTTTCATCGATCCTTGGAGCTGCAAAAAAAGCATAGGGCAGGAATAGGAAAGGGAGCTTTATCCGCATTCTGTTCAGGAAATAATCCGTATTCTCCGACCAGAGACCTGAGATGGCAAAAAGCAGAAAAATGACAGAGACGGAAAGATAGTATCTGTTTTTGAAGAAACACCTGACACCTTTATTGGGATTGTCATTAACTATTCCAGAAAGGAGAAAGAATACCATTCCCAGGCTTATCATGAATCGTGAGTACAGCAGACCCGTAACAAGGCAAATAAAAGCCACTATAAATATGTTTACGGAGTAGCTTTTTCTCATCTTCAGTTTTTGAGTCTGGCACTGGCGAGGAAGTGGGGGTTCAGCAGGTTTTCCTTGTTGTATTCAAGGGGGTCCTTTGTGCCATATTGTACAACAGAGCCTCCTGCTTCTTCCAGGATGATATGTGCCGCAGCTGTATCCCATTCCATTGTAGGTGCCAGACGAGGGTAAAGTTCAGCGCCTCCTGAGGCGAGAACCAGAAATTTAAGGGAGCTTCCCTTTGCTACTGTCTCTGGCTGCTTGAGCTGACCCATGAATGCTTCGGTTTCAGGGTTTAGGTGTGAGCGTGAAGCTACAACACGTATGCCTTCATCATCCATTTTAAAATTGTTACAATGGAGTTGGCTAACCACACCATCTTTGTCAATGAGGAATGCGCCTTCTCCTTCGGCGGCATAATAGCATTTGTCTTCAACAGGAACGTAGACGACACCCATTATAGACCTATTCTTATGAATCAAGGCGATAATAACAGTGAATTCTCCATTGCGCTTTATAAACTCCTTGGTCCCGTCAAGTGGATCTACCATCCAGGCATATTCATAGTCCTTTCTTTCTTCGTAAGCAATTTGCTTGTTTTCTTCAGAGATTATAGGATAAGAGGGGTTCATGTTTTCCAGGCCCTGACAGATAATTTCATTGGATGCTTTGTCAGCTATAGTTAGAGGAGATGAATCTGATTTTCTTTCAATTTCTACATCTTTTGAGTCCATGTAGATGCGTAGAATTTCCTGTCCTGCAAGCTTTGCAATATGACACAATTCATTCAGGGTTTCTTTTCTGCTCATTATCTGATTCAATTTCCCGCAAATATAAAATTCATTTTATGTATAGCTTCTATCAGTTTTGTTTCTCTTTCTTTTTAAGAATTGCTTTTTGAAAAGCAAGCACAGAGTATGATGATACCTCAGGTACATCTTCACCTCCAATTTTTTCGCCTCCGGTTTTACGAACCTCCTGAGCACCTGTTATGTAAAACCGCACTTCCATGCCTTCATCTATGAGGCTGTAATCAATAACTAAATCAGAATTCAGTACGGCAAAACGGCTAATGAAATGTCCAGCTTTATAATACGCATCTAATATTATGCTGTTGTACTCATCAATTCTGTAGTGTCCTATTTCAGGGTTTACCGCTTCAAGACCATAGGAACGAATGTCTTCATCATTATAAATAAGTGTCCAGGGATAATAGCCTTCGGCATTAGGATAATCTATGATCAATTCCATTTTTGCATTCAAGGTATCATTGTTGGCGTTAAAGATGAGTAGCTCGCCTTCGTAATGGCCAATCCAGTCCAAAGGAAAAATAAATGATTTTTCAGCTTGCAGAATATCACTTCTTTTGAAAAGCTTACAGGATACACATATCAGACAAATTGTCAAAAGCAGATAAATTCGTTTATTCATAAATGGTTATAATTGATTCTGAAAAGCCAGCTGGACAATTAATACGGAATATATGAGATTTTTTATCCTGTCCCAACTCTTGTTTTGCCTCTGTTGCGGTTATGTGTCAGCCCAGGACTATTTTTCAACAGGAAGTAGGTTACAGGATTAAGGCTGAGCTGGATGTTGAGGATCATTTAATTGATGGTCGAGGGTGAGATGCAATATTTTGATAATTCCGAAGACACTCTCGATTATTTGATAGTGCATCTGTGGATGAATCCATTTAATTATAAGCAATCGCATTGGGCCATACAGCAAATACAAATGGGCTCGAGGGATTTTCATTTTTTGACAGAAGAAGAAAGAGGGTCATACACATATCTTCAAGTCAGTGCCGGCTGGTCCTCGCTAGGAGTAGAGGATTACATTCAGGCCTTCAGTCGGATTGGTGCCTCATGTTTTTTTAACAGCTATGAAGCTTTGATGGTAGGCCCTAGCATATATAGCAACCCGTTTCCTCAGCCGGATCTGTGCTACGTGTTCAGTCCATCCTTTGCAGTTGGCTCTTCAGAACTTGTTGGCTTTGCTGCTGTAGAATAAGATTTTTTTACTCAAGGGAAGGTCTAAAAGTAGAAAGTTAAGTCTATCCCTTTCAGCCAAACGATTTAATTCTAGTGAAGGCGATGAGCTGCTTGATGAGCCCGCTTTTTGGAAAATTTCTCCCAAAATAGCCTGGCATGGAAAAGCATGACTTACACATTTTTGGAGTCTTGATTATCGCTTCCTTTTGAAATGCGAATCAGCCCTTATATCAATCTGGCACGTGTAAGTACGAAAAAGCTTAGTCCATATCCCCTGAAAACAGAGTTTTACCACATTGGAGACTAGTCTCTTGCAATAGGTGAAGTGTTCGGTCTTTTTATTCCATTGCTTGACGCAGGTAATATTGCTTCTGGATATGATAGCTCCAAGATTTTGGATCACTTGAGCTTTAGGATTAACTTGCAAGCATTAAATCCCTGGTAGATTGCAGATCACCCCGGAAAGTTTTATTCTTTATATTCCCAAACCAGTTTTCAAAGAGATACTTTATGATTTATAAATTCAAAGGTTTTGTTCCAGTTGTAGATGCGTCTTCATTTGTTCATCCCCAGGCTGTTGTGACCGGAAATGTTATTATAGGCAAGGATGTTTACATAGGGCCGGGTGCCGCCATCAGAGGGGATTGGGGCGGTATTCATATAAAGGATGGATGCAATGTTCAGGAAAATTGCACAATTCATATGTTCCCCGGCGTTACTGTCGTCCTTGAGGAGTCAGCCCATATCGGTCATGGAGCCATCATACATGGAGCACATATCGGACGTAATTGCATGGTCGGAATGAATGCTGTCATTATGGATAATGTCGAGCTCGGTGATGAGTGTATCGTCGGTGCACTATCTTTTGTGAAGGCTAAGGAAAAAATCCCATCCAGGTCTCTCGTCGTAGGAAATCCAGCCAAAGTCATCAAGGAGGTTTCAGATGAGATGATTGCCTGGAAAACCAAAGGCACTCAATTGTATCAGAAATTACCAGGTGATTGCCATCAAAACCTTGAAGAAACAGAAGCCTTAAGAGAAATACCTGCAGACAGGCCAGCACAGGAGAGTCTTTATAAAACATGGAATGAAATCAGAAATGCCTAGTCAATTCGAGCTTCAAACCAAAACCGAGCTTATTCGATCCATGGCCATTGAAGAAGGCTTTCTTCTTGCAGCCTTCGCCAAAGCCGAGGAGATGGAACCGGAACGAGAAAAGCTTAAGCAGTGGCTTGACCTGGGTTATCATGGAACGATGAGTTATATGGAGAATCATTTTGAGAAGCGTACCGATCCGACAAAACTCGTTCCCGGAGCAAAAAGCATCATTTGCCTAGCCTATAATTATCACACAGACACAAAGCAATCCGATTCCAAAGCTCCACGTATTTCTACCTATGCCTATGGCCGGGATTACCATAAAGTGGTAAAGTCGAAAATGAAGAAACTGGCCAAGCGGATTTCTGAACGATTCGGAGCTTTTACGCACAGGAGTTTCGTCGATTCTGCTCCTGTTCTCGAGAGAGACTGGGCACGTCGTTCAGGGCTCGGATGGGCTGGTAAGAATACTATGATTATTAACCCCTTAAAAGGATCCCGTTTTTTCCTTTCGGAAATGCTCGTAGATTTCGAGCTGGTATATGACGAACCCATTAAAGATTATTGCGGGACCTGTACACGTTGCATTGATGCTTGTCCTACAGATTCGATTTTTGAAGAAGGATACAGTATGGATGCATCTCGTTGTATTTCATATCTTACAATAGAACTGAAAGACGAGGAAATACCGGAGGAATTCAAGGGTCAAATGGAAAACTGGGTTTTTGGTTGCGATATTTGTCAGGACGTATGCCCTTGGAATCGTTTTTCTGAACGACATCAAGAGGCCGATTTTGAGGCTTCTGATGCTTTACTTTCTATGAGCAGGGAAGATTGGGATAATATGGACCAGGAAAGCTTTGACGAACTGTTTTTTGGCACACCCGTTAAAAGAACAGGCTTCAGTGGCTTGAAACGGAATATCCGTTTTCTTGATGAAAATTAGGATTTATCAACAAGATCTTTGTTAATCCCTCATTTAAAACATTAAAGATGAAAGACATCAAAATTAATATAGCCTTAATTGCGCATGACGGCAAAAAACCGGAAATGGTTTCCTTTGTTTTGAACAACCAGGAATTCCTGGCTAATGCAAATCTCTACGCCACAGGCACTACCGGATCTAAGATTGAGAAAGAAGGACTCAAAGTCAATAAATTGCTTTCCGGACCGGTAGGGGGTGATGCCCAAATAGCATCCATGGCAGCAACCGGCGAGCTGGATCTTATTATTTTTTTTCGGGACCCTTTGGACAAACACCCGCACGAACCGGATGTCCAGATGCTGATGCGTTTGTGTGATGTGTATAATATTCCTTTAGCGACTAACCCAAAGGCAGCATATTATTTGATCAGGGGTATTATTGCTGTTTTTGAACATAAAAAATAGTTTTTCTTGACGACAGAGGATTACAAGAAAGTCAGTTCAGAAATTCCGGATGAGCCAGGGGTTTACAGATTCCTTGACGGTGAGGATACGATAATCTATGTGGGTAAGGCCAAAAGCCTGAAAAAGCGATTGGCATCGTATTTTGGTGAGAAAAAACACCAGCAATACAAGACAAAGACCCTGGTTAAAAATGCCGATCATTTTGAGTACACTGTCGTTGAAAGTGAGCATGATGCCTTGCTGCTAGAGAACACACTCATCAAGAAGTTTCAGCCCAGGTACAACGTTATGCTTAAGGACGGAAAAACCTATGCCTACATCATTGTCAAGAAAGAACGTTTTCCCCGTGTCTTTTTTACGCGACGGGTTTATCGAGATGGATCTCAATATTTTGGACCCTACACCTCGAAGTACCGTGCCAATATTTTGCTGGATATAATCAAAAAGTTGTTCAAACTCAGGACCTGCAAGCTGCATCTGAGCAAGAAGAATGTGGAAGAAGGCAAGTTTAAAGTCTGCCTTGAATACCATATTAAAAACTGTATGGGGCCGTGTGCAGGTCTTGAATCCGAGGAGGAATATGATGAAAAAATCAGGCAGGTCATCAATATTCTGAAAGGTCAGATTCGTCCGGTGAAAGATTACTTGAAGAATCAAATTGAAAAGGCTTCGGAAAGCCTCGAATTTGAAAAGGCCCATGAGTTTAAAGTCAAGTTGGACTTGCTGGATGATTATCAATCCAAGTCTCAGGTCGTCAATACATCTATCAAGGACTCTGACGTATTTTCAATAGCCATAGAGGATGATCTGGCTTATGTGACCTATCTGAAAATTGTAAACGGGGCACTTGTCAACAGTGATAATTTAGAGTTGAAAGTTAATCTCAATGATGATCCAGATGATCTGTTGGTTTTTTCTGTCAATTATCTTAGAGAAAAATACAACAGTATCGCTCCTGAAGTTATTCTTTCCAAGAAATTGATACTTGTCGAGGAAGCTCAGGTTGTGGTGCCACAAAGAGGTGATAAGAAACACCTACTGGACCTGGCTGAAAAAAACCTCAAGTACTATATACTTCAGAGTAAGAAGGAAAAGCTGAACAGGAAGAAAAAGCAAAGCTCATCAGAACGTATTCTGAAGACCATGCAGGAGGACCTGCAGATGGAAAGCCTTCCGTATCACATTGAATGTTTTGATAACTCCAATTTACAAGGACATTATCCTGTGTCCAGTTGTGTTGTATTCAAGAATGCGCGGCCTTCAAAAAGCGATTACCGTAAGTTCAATATTAAAACAGTAAAGGGTCCGGATGATTTTGCATCTATGAAAGAGGTTGTATACAGGCGGTACAAGCGTCTGAAAGAAGAAGCTGAGGATATGCCCCAACTGGTTATCATAGATGGGGGCAAGGGGCAATTGAATGCGGCTCATGCCATTCTAAAAGATCTCGAACTGGATGAAAAGATTACACTTATCGGTATAGCCAAACGCCTCGAAGAGATTTATTTTCCTGGTGACCCTATTCCACTTTATATCAATAAGAAATCAGAATCCTTAAAGCTTATTCAACACCTTAGAAACGAAGCCCACAGGTTTGCTATCAGTTTCCACCGAGATCAGAGATCTCGTTTTGCCCTGGGAACTCAACTCACGGGTATAAATGGCATTGGAGAGAAGACGGCTCAAAAGCTTCTTAAGCATTATGGCAGTGTTGAGAGAATCCGTGGTGCTACTTATGAAGACATCAGCCTTAATTTTGGAAGCCGGATAGCTGCCAGTCTGGAGACTTATTTTAAACAGCTGGAAGAAGAGGAATAATGCCCATAATCTCAACCTTCTAAAAATATTTGCAAGCCGTAAATAAATGCCGAAATTTGCGTCTCGTAAAAACAGGCACAAAAGGAATGAAGACGATAAGAGTAAGATTTGCACCCAGCCCAACAGGGCCCCTTCATATTGGCGGGGTCCGCACTGCATTATATAATTATTTGTTTGCCCGCAAGCATGGAGGCAAATTTATCCTGAGGATAGAAGATACCGACCAGAACAGGTATGTTGAAGGTGCCGAGGATTACATCAGGCAAAGTCTTAATTGGTTGGGGCTAAGCCCAGATGAAGGTCCTGTACAGGGTGGTGATTACGGTCCATACAGGCAATCCGAGAGAAAACACTTGTATAAAGAATACGCTGAGAAACTTATCGAGGCTGGACATGCCTATTACGCTTTTGACAGTGCAGAAGAGCTCCAACAAATGAGGGAAGACAAAGAGAAGGAAGATGTGCATTCTGCCAAATATGACCAATCCACGAGGCTGGACATGAAAAACAGTCTCAGCTTAAGCGCTGAAGAAACGGATCAGCTGCTGATGGATTGCCCGCATACTGTGGTCCGGCTGAAAGTTCCTGAGGGTGAAACAATAAGCTTTGATGATAAAGTCAGGAAACGAGTAAGTTTTAACAGTTCTGAGCTGGATGATAAAGTTATCCTGAAGGCTGACGGTATGCCAACATATCATTTGGCTAATATCGTTGATGATCATCTGATGGAAATCAGTCATGTCATCCGGGGTGAGGAGTGGCTATCGAGTACGGCCCATCATATACTGATGTATCGTTTTCTGGGTTGGGAACCACCGGTGTTTACGCACTTGCCACTTTTGCTCAAACCATCCGGAAAGGGTAAGTTAAGCAAAAGGGATGGTTCTAAATTTGGCTTTCCTGTATTTCCCATGGAGTGGGATGCCGGAGATGAAAAGTATAGTGGCTTCAAGGAAGAGGGATATGATCCAGCGGCATTGGTTAATTTTCTTGTACTGCTGGGTTGGCACCCTTCAGATGATACAGAAATATTAGATAAGGAAATTATGGCTGAGCTTTTCGAGCTCGGCCAGATTGTCAAGAGTGGTGCTCGATTTGATATAGAAAAGGCCTTATGGTTTAACCAGCAATATATAATGTCATTCGAGGACGACTATATTCTTGAGCAAATAAAAGATCATGTCCCTGAAAGTATTTTTAGTAGATATGATGAGTCGTTTTTAAAAGAGCTTATTCGCCTCATGAAACCGCGTGCCCGATTGTACGGAGAATTTTATACCGAAGCCAGGTACCTGTATGAAATGCCTGATTCCTATGACGAAAAGCAAGTTGTAAAACGCATCAGTTCCGAAGTGATGGATGTATTGGAAGACTTAAAAAATATGGTATTGGACAGTACAGAATTTAATGCAGAAAGCCTTTCTGCAGTCATCAAGGGTCACTTGTCTGAAAACGCGTTAAAGATGGGAGTTTACTTGCCACTTATAAGGATCATGATGTGCGGGGCTATGACAGGACCGGATCTGTTTGAAATATTTGCCCTATTGGGAAAAGCATCCGTAATCGAGCGGTGGGATAGGGCATTAGAGGCATTCAGGTCTTACCTCTGATCAACAGCCTGGGTAGTTTTGTTTTCTTTCCTGTAGCAGGCGCGAAGAAAGAACAGGGCAGAAAAGAGTGCCAAAGCCAGGCCTAAGGAATGCATCCATTTATTCTGTTCTATCCATGCTTCCAGAATAATCGTACTCAATATATAGGGAATACAGGCAAGCCTTATCAACTCCAGGATTACAACCAGGCGTTTTTGATGCTCAAACATAAAACCAAAAATCAAGGTCGAGAATACAATCCAGGCTGCAAAAATGCTTTTTTCAGTCAGTGCGAACTCTGCATGCTTGAAGAAATAAAATGAATTGATGACCAGCGCTAACAAAAATTGAAACAGGATATACCATTGAATGCGGTCAATCTTACGGTCATACTTGTGATAATCATCAGGCACTTTTTTCGGAGACTGGTAACCACCCATATAGGGTGGAAACCATCCGGGCTTGTTGAATAGAAGTTTTATCCCATCAACCGGTGATTTAACCTGTTTGAGCCATTTCCCCAGATTGATATAATGTGAAAAATTGGCAAAAACCGGATTCCAGCTCATCAATGGAGTGGTAATTCCATAATGCGGTCTTTCTTCCTCTTCTTTAAATGTGCCAAAAAATCTATCCCAGATTATAAATATCCCTGCGTAATTTTTATCAATGTATTTGGGGTCTCTGCCATGATGTACCCGATGATGTGAAGGGGTGTTGAACAGCCATTCAAACCATCTTGGTAATTTGTCTATATGTTCAGTGTGAATCCAGAACTGGTATAATAAATTTATACCGCCCACCAGAACAAATTGAATAGGGTGGATACCCAGGAAAGCCATAGGCAGAAAAAAAGGAAAACCCCAAATAAAGCCTGTTGATGTTTGACGCAGTGCCACCGAAAGATTATATTCTTCGCTTTGGTGGTGAACGATATGCCCACCCCAGAACAGATTTATGGTGTGGGCCATCCGGTGCTCCCAGTAGTAGCAAAGATCCCAGAATGCAAGGGCAAGCAGGAATGTCCAGCTGTTCTGGGGTAACTCAAAAAAGGAGGCAGTATGATATACCCATGTATAAATGCCAATTTTGAACAGGCTGATGAATGTATTTGTAAGTTGCTGCAGTGTTCCTGTTGAAATATTTGTCACAGCATCATTGACTCTGTAGGATTGTTTGTTCTTGATACGCTCATAGATTATTTCTACAGCCATCAGGATAAAATACATTGGAATAGCCAGTATGACAGGGTTTAGATCCACCTTTTATTTTCAAAGTAAAATAAAATTGTACGAAGCCGGAAATAGGACTTTCACTAACATGTTAAAATTGATTATATGAAATTACAGTGAATT
>RFSX01000280.1 GCA_009923745.1 Chitinophagia bacterium | reverse complement strand
CCTTAACAACAGTGATTTTGTACCTGAACAAGGACTATTGGGACCAGGAATTGAACTTGTATTGGGTCGTGGTCTTCTGACTGATGAAAGAAGGGCAACTCTTCAAAAGGCAAAACTGATGAGGCAAAACAGTGAGTTCGAGAAATCCATCGCATTGAATGAACTCATCTATAAAGCCAGTATGGCTTATTTCTATTTCCAGGAAGCCAGCCAGGTAGAAGAACTTTTAAATGAATCTGTCCAACTTGCAGAAACGCGATTGGAAATAACAAAAGCAGCCTACTTCAATGGTTATAATCCGGCTATCGATACCCTGGAGGCACAGATCAATTTGCAAAACAGGGAACAAAGACTCATTGATGCCCGTCAGACTCGAATCAACAGTAGACTCAACCTGGGTAATTTTATGTGGTTCAATGGAGAACTTCCTGTAGAAACAGCTGAATTTATCAAGCCGGAAATACTTGACATTGAAAACTGGCAGTTTACAATAGATAGCCTTTCCAGTGTTGAGTCTGAAGTACTGGCTCAACATCCAAAAGCATTGAGCTTTGACAATAAACAAGACCAGTTGAATGTAGACATGAAACTCAATAGGGAAATGCTCAAACCTGACCTCACTTTGGGATATAGCCCCCTAGTTGATTTTGATAACCAGGTGGATAACGGGTCATTGTTTATGGACAATTACAAATTGGGTGCTTCTTTTTCATATCCCATTTTTACACGTAAAGAAAGAGCCGAAGTCAAGATGACCGATCTTAAAATTGCTGACCTGGCTTTTGAAAGGACAGGTACTCTTCAACAACTCCGCTTAAAAGCTGAAATTCTGCGTAACAGTATCAGTTTGCTAAAAGAGCAATACGCTCAAATCCAGAATATACGTAAAGACTCAAAATCACTTCTAGATGCTGAAAACCTTAAGTTTTCGATAGGTGAGAGCTCTGTATTCCTGGTAAACTCCAGGGAGCAGAAGTATATAGAAGCACGGGAGAAGGAAATTATCACACAACAGAAAAT
>RFSX01000279.1 GCA_009923745.1 Chitinophagia bacterium | reverse complement strand
CCGGGACTGAGTCTGGCATGTACATAAGTACGGATGATGGAGAGAATTGGCAGACTTTTCAAATGAACCTTCCTACAGTACCTGTCACCGACCTGGCTTTAAAAGATAATGACCTGATTGCAGCCACACAGGGAAGAGGTCTATGGATTCTGGATGACCTTGATCTTGTTAAACAAACACTGAATGCAGACACAAGCGATATACATCTTTTTAAACCAGAAGATAGTTATAGGATGCAAGGTTTCCAGTCAAGAAACACAAGAGGTGCCGGCACAAACCATCATGCCGGTGTCAATGTCCACTTTTTCTTGCCTGATTATAATGAGAAAGAAGATACCGTTGAATTGATCTTTAAAACGCAAGCCGGTGACACGATTCGCCATTATTCCAACAAGGCTGATGAAAAAGCCGATAAACTCAATAAGCTCGAAGAAGGGGCTAATATGTTCAACTGGAATATGCGATATTCTGGCGCACAGGATTTCGATGGTATGATCCTCTGGTGGGGATCTCTGGCTGGCGCTAAAGTTGTTCCGGGGAAATATTCAGCCTCACTTAGGATTAATGAAAATATGATGGAAACAAGTTTCAATATACTGGCTGATCCAAGACTGGCTATTAGTGATCAGGATTACAGAGAGCAATTTGAATTTGCACAATCAGTCAACGTAAAAGTAAGCGAAGCACATGACGCCATCATATCTATACGAAAGCTTAAAACCCAAATGTCTACATTCAAAAACAATCACGACAATGAGCTGGTCTCTAAGAAAATATCTGAATTAGATTCATTGCTTAGCGATATTGAAAAAACTTTATATCAAACCAAAAATCAAAGTGGTCAGGATCCTTTAAACTTTCCAATTCGGCTTACGAACAAATTAGCACATTTGAACAGTTTGAACAATGTAGGTGATGGAAGGCCGACTCAGCAAATGCTTGCTGTAAGGGATGAATTGACACAATACATTGATGAGCAGCTAGACCGTTATAATGCCATTAAAAAAACCGAAATCCCGGCCTTAAATACCCTGATTAAAGAAAATATTGA
>RFSX01000278.1 GCA_009923745.1 Chitinophagia bacterium | reverse complement strand
AAGCACTTGACGATAAAACAGAAATAGGAATCCACTGCCATCACAATCTTTCTCTCGGCGTTGCCAATTCAATAGCTGCATTTGAATCTGGTGCAAATCGAATAGATGCCTCACTGGCTGGCATGGGAGCAGGTGCAGGCAATGCACCTCTGGAAGTACTCATTGCGGTATTGAATAAAAAAGGCATTGAAAGTCATTGTGACCTGTTCAAACTCATGGACCTGGCGGATGATGTGATAAGACCTATGCAAACCAGGCCTGTAAGAGTGGATAGAGAAACCCTTTCACTGGGTTACGCCGGCGTATATTCTTCCTTCCTGCTCCACTCAGAAAGAGCTTCAAAAAAATACGGCATCGATACAAGAGAAATACTGGAAGAATTGGGAGAACGCAATATGGTTGGAGGACAGGAAGATATGATTGTTGATGTAGCGCTCGATTTGATTAATAGCAAAAAAACAAATCAATAAAGCGATGCCGTAGAACCAGATGTTCTGGCTTGCATAAACTCCAGTATCTTCTCATAATTAACAAGCTCAATACCATGGTTGTTGATCGTCTCATCTGGCTCAGGTAAAATCAGTTCGACATCATAACGCCCATCAATAAGTTTATCCAGAATCTTGATAAACTGCCGTGTCCTTTCAAAATGTTCTTCCTTAAGATACTTATAGGCATATTGATTCAGGGCATCCATCCTATCGATGAGTTTGTCGGGTTCATGCATATAGAAATAGACAGCCTGACCAATGAGGTAAGGCACATGAAGACCTTTTTTGTCCTGTTTGACTTTATTAAGCCTATAGTTGATTTTTCTGAAGTTCAGTTTGTCATCACCCAGAATGTGCATGTACATTTCATAGATGGCAAGCCTGTCGCGGGTATAAATGTTTGACAGACGTCGAATACTCTTTTTAAGATATTCGAAAATTGGTCTTGCCTTATCAAGGTCTGCCTGGTAGAGATAAAGGCAAAATAAGAGCTCCTTATAGCGGTAATACATCGCTTTTTTCTTGTCTGTCTCATCCAGAAACTCAAGAATGATGGATTCGGCTTTATCTAGCTGGCGGAGGCCCAGGT
>RFSX01000277.1 GCA_009923745.1 Chitinophagia bacterium | reverse complement strand
ATACTAGGTCAATAATCATGCAGCTTAGGCGCGACACACAGGTGGTTTTTCCTTCTTCATTCCTTATTACTATTTGCCATGTATGCATTTTCCGACCGATTTTCAAGGCTTCAACGCGCCCGGTAACATATCCACTTCTTGCGGACCTTAGGTGACTTGCATTTATGTCTGTGCCTACAGCTGTTTTCTTTGTCAAATCCTCGATCAACAGGGTAGAAGCGACCGAGCCAAGAGTCTCAGCCAATACCACCGATGCTCCTCCATGCAGTAAACCCATCGGCTGTTTTGTTCTTTGGTCTACAGGCATTCGTGCCTCAAGGAATCCTCCCCGATTTCAGTAAACTCTATGCCCAATGCTTCGTTTATGGTATTAGAAGACAGATTGTTGATGCCTTCGAGCTTTGGTGTGTTTTTCCAGATCATTCCTATTATTTTTGAAAGTCTAAAATTATCCAAAAATATGAGTATCCGCATATTCCATAACCCCAGATGCAGAAAGAGTCGCGAAACATTGCAGTTAATCCAGGACAAGGGCATCGAGCCAGAAATATTTCTTTATCTCGAAGAAAAACTGAGCGCGAAATTGATACAAGACGCTTTGAAAGCATTGGGCTTTCCTGCAGAAAAACTGATACGGAAATCTGAACCTGCTTATAAAGAAAATTTCAAGGGCAAATCTCTCAGTGAAGCAGAATGGATTGATGCCATGCTTCAATATCCCAAATTGATAGAACGACCTATCGTGATCAAAGACGGCAAAGCGGCCCTTGGTCGGCCACCTGAAAACGTATTGGACTTGATAAAATGATTATCACTTTCTAACTCTTAGCAGCTCTTATCATTTATGTGGTCATTGATGAGCTTCCTCATGCTATCCAGTTCTCTTGGATTGAACCTCGGGCCCGGCAAATACTTTCGATTCCAGCTTAATTGGCGTTTGGCATATTGCCTGGAGTGGGCTTTTATTTGATCTACGGCTTCATCTAGAGAACACTTGCCATCCATATATGCAAAGATTTCTTTGTATCCGACAGTATCAAGGGCTTTAAGCGTTTTATAGGGATAAAGTTTTTCTGCTTC
>RFSX01000276.1 GCA_009923745.1 Chitinophagia bacterium | reverse complement strand
TATGAGCGGGATTGGCGTCATCATAATCATAACCCAGATATTCCCGCTTATAGGCTATTACCCAAATGAGGACCAGGCCTACGTCAACTCATTCAAAGCAGAAGCTGAAGAAATAATACTTGAAAAAATCCTGCGCGAGGAAGCTGAAGAGGATATTCTAGTCCTTGAAGATTTTAAAACGACTATTGAAAGGGCCGGTTACATCACGGAAGAAGACATCCTTAGAGAGGCGGCAGTCCTGGCATCAAATAAAGCATCCGGCATTATGGGCGTTTTCAAGCTGGCGCCTAAAGCATTCAGAAATATCAATTGGCAAGATCTTATTTTTGGTCTGACCACCATCTTCATTATCTATGGCTTCAAACGCATAACCAAATCTGTTCCTTCTACCCTGGTCGCATTGATACTGGTTACCATTGTTGCTAATTTCTTTGTGTCTGTTTACCGTGACATAGGTCAGATCCCCACCGGCTTTCCCGAACTTAAATTATCCATATTTACGGGATTTCAACTTAAATCGATTACACCTTACATAGCTACAGCTTTTTCTCTTGCCTTTCTCGGTGCCATAGACTCATTGCTGACATCCATTGTAGCTGATAATAAAACCAAAACACGTCACAAACCCAATAAAGAACTCATTGGCCAGGGAATTGGTAATTCAATAGCAGCTCTTTTCGGCGGTATACCCGGAGCCGGTGCGACAATAAGAACTATTGTTAATATTGATGCCGGCGGTAAAACCAGGCTATCGGGGATGATTGCCGGCGTTCTGCTGCTTGTCATACTCCTGCTGCTGGGTCCTTTGGCAGAAACCATCCCAGCTGCTGTGCTGGCAGGAATTCTCATTACAGTAGGCATAGGAGTCATGGACTATAAGGGGCTTAAAGCAATTAAGAATATTCCTAAAAGCGAGGTAGCGGTTATGTTTATGGTATTGATCCTGACTGTCTTTGTAGGTCTTATAGAAGCCGTAATAATTGGCTTGATCCTGGCCTCTTTACTATTTATGAAAAATATTTCTGACGTTGTTGACAACAGGACCAAGTCTGCACCTTTAAAAGATTTTTCCAGGGAAAT
>RFSX01000275.1 GCA_009923745.1 Chitinophagia bacterium | reverse complement strand
TTCCTAAGTTGATTCTATTTAAAGCCTTTTTGCGAGCTTAATTTAGATTTTTCTGACTGCATCTAGTTTCTTATCTGAATTCTGTTTCAATAATATTATTTTAGATTCAAGCTATTAAAAACCATGAGTGGCCATCATCACCATCATCACCATCATCATGCTACTGGGAATCTAAAACTCGCTTTTTTCCTTAATCTTGCTTTTACAGTATTTGAAATATTCGGTGGGCTGTATGTCAACAGCATAGCAATTATTTCAGATGCAGTCCATGATCTGGGTGACAGCCTTTCGCTGGGAACTGCATGGTATCTTCAAAAAAAGTCTGAACAAAAACCCGATAGCAAATACAGTTTTGGATATGCCCGTTTTTCATTATTGGGCGCCCTCATCAATGCGGTGGTATTGATTACAGGTTCTATCTATGTGATCAGCGAAGCGGTCGGTCGATTGTTCGAACCGCAAAGTACAGATGCAAAGGGTATGTTTTTCTTTGCCCTAGTTGGGATTGCTGTTAATTCATACGCTGCATGGAAAGTGAGCAGCGGAAAATCTATAAATGAGAGATTGATCAGCTGGCATCTCATTGAAGATGTTTTGGGATGGACAGCAATTTTGATCGGATCCATAATCCTGTTATTCAAAGATTTACCGTATTTGGATCCTGCGCTTTCTTTATTGATTACCCTCTACATCCTGTGGAATGTCCTCAAGAGTCTTAAAGAAACCTTGTTTATCTTTCTACAAGGAATCCCTGATGACATCGATCCTGCTATCATAGAAGAAAAAATCATTGCCCTTGACTCCGTCGATTCCGTTCATCACACCCGTGTATGGTCTTTGGAAGGACAGCATCATGTATTCACAACTCATGTAAAACTTGGAAGAATTAACAGCATGTCTGAATTGCTTGAAGTGAAGGAAAATATCAAACATATAATTTCAGAATACCCCTTTAAGTTTTATACTATAGAAACTGAGTTGGACCGGGAAAGCTGTGGCCTGCCCTCTCAGGATTTACATGAACACTAATTAGCTAAGCCTTATGACAAAAGACGAAGTTTTAAATGAATTGAAATCCTATGCCAGTGAGCAAA
>RFSX01000274.1 GCA_009923745.1 Chitinophagia bacterium | reverse complement strand
ATCGGCGATGACAGGTGCTATACACCAATTTTTAAACCAATTTGGACCTCCTTGTTTATCCAAAACCATATTCCAATCGACCCAGCCCTCTACCCAATGATTCAGACAACCAATAATATCACGGGCATAGCGGTGCGCTGGCGCATACTTAGGATGAAGATACTTTTGGTCATCTTGTCGCCAATAATAACCCCAATCTGTAGCCTCTTTTTTCCAATACCACTCATCGTCGCGCCATACCGGTACTTGATTATCAATACACCCTTCGGTCTCTATGAGCAATTTCCCTGGTGCTTTTTGATGAGCATACTCTAACATTTCAGGGAAATAGCTAACAGTACTTTCATACCAGTGTATAGCCATTCCATCAAAATATCTCGAGTTTTCTTCATTCGCATACATGACATCTGCCCATTCTTTAATTCCTTCACGGTTTTGATCGTAACCCATGATGATTTTATCCCCCTTGCCGTCCTTTTCGAGAGTTGGGCCAAGGTGATTCTTAACAAAGTCGACCATTTCACCAGGTGTATAAAGCATGCTTTCCCAGCTATTGCCATTTCCATGGGGTTCATTTTCAACTGTGAAACCCCAAATAGGAATTCCTTCTGATTCATAAGCATCGACATACTTTGAAAAAAACAGTGCCCATGTAGGATAGTACTTAGGAAGAAGCTTACCCCCAACCCAGCTATTGTTGTCTTTCATCCATGGTGCAGCCGTCCAAGGAGATGCAAACAATTTAAATCCACCACTTGATGTTTCCTGTGCATCTTTTATGAATGGAATCAAATCATCACGATCCTCATCTATGGAAAAGTGCTCAAGCTCTATGTCGCCTTCCACTGGTGAATAACTATAATTTGTCAATGAGAAATCACAGGAATTCATATGAGTTCTCATTAAAGAATAATTGGACCCTTGTTCGGAAAAATAAGCCTCAATTATTTCATTCCTATTTTCAGTACCCATTTCGTTAAGCAAGTATGCAGATGCCTCTGTAAAAGCTGCACCAAAACCGACTATTGTTTGCTTTGTTGTATTTCTATCAATAGAAATAATTGTCGTTGGCTCTAACAGTTGAAAATCCGATACTTCTGTCAGCAGAT
>RFSX01000273.1 GCA_009923745.1 Chitinophagia bacterium | reverse complement strand
GAATGGAAACAACAAGTTTGAAATAAGCCAACTAGATCGTTCCCTTTTCGGAATAGTCAATAATATGGCATCAAAGGAAATTTCGGAATCAACCTTTTTTGTTTCGGACGATCAGCGCGAAGCGTTCAGAATCATTAGGCTTGATGAAAAATATGAACCGCATAGGGCAAATCTGGATCTCGACTTTACCAGGATTAAGGGGTTTGCATTGCAGGAAAAGCAAGCACGCACTGTTAATGAATGGAAAGAAGAAAAATTACAAGAAACTTTCGTTCGAGTGAACCCAGGATATTATCCGTGTGATGAATTTTTAGAGGGTTGGAATTCAAACAATGACTGAAGAAAGAATCATCGAAATACTCGAGAACGCACCTGAGCGTATTAACGCTTTTAAAAAGGAGATTGCGAAAGTCATCATTGGGCAAGAAGAAGCGGTTGACTTAATTGTCCTAAGCATTTTATGTCAAGGTCATAGTTTACTGGTCGGGGTTCCGGGATTGGCGAAAACATTGCTTATTACCTCGGTTTCTCAGGCACTTGGATTAGACTTTTCAAGGATTCAATTCACACCTGACTTAATGCCTTCGGACATAACAGGGACTGAAATGCTTAATGCACAACGTGAGTTTGTATTTCATAAAGGACCTGTCTTTGCCAACATTGTGTTGGCTGATGAAATCAACCGAACACCACCAAAAACCCAAGCCGCATTGCTAGAAGCAATGCAAGAACGTAAGGTCAGTGCAGCTGGCAATACGATGGACCTGCCAAATCCCTTTTTTGTTTTAGCAACACAGAATCCAATTGAGCAGGAAGGAACATATCCCTTACCAGAGGCACAACTCGATAGATTCCTTTTTAATATTCGAATGGAATATCCCTCGGAATCTCAAGAAATTGCGGTTGTACAAGCGACTACCATCAATGAAAAGCCCGAGGTCATACCTTGTATGAGTGCACAGGATATCATGGAACTCCAGTATGCCTTAAGGGCCGTTCCTGTGGCGGATGATGTTGTTGCTTATGCTGTGTTATTGGTGCGACAAACACGTCCAGGTCAATCGGATAGCCATATGGTAGCTAATGAATACTTCAGCTGGGGTGCAGGC
>RFSX01000272.1 GCA_009923745.1 Chitinophagia bacterium | reverse complement strand
ACCCTCGGAATGCTTGATTTTTAAGAGAGTCTGATAGGCATTATATACAATTTCCTCAACTTCACCGCATGCTTCATCATACTGATTCATCAAGGTATAGGATATGAGCCAGTCAAAATCGTTCTCATTTTCTTCAGGACTCAAATCGGATTCTCTGATGCTACTTTTTTCCAGGTACAGATCACACTGAGCCAATTCCTGTGCTTGTTCAGGTGTATCTACTTCATCAAGCTTTAGGAGGATATGGTTATTAAATTCAATCCCGTCGATGAGGAAGGGCACCCTGGAAGCTTTAATATCAACAAAAACAGCTCGTGCCTCAGACAGGCTCTCAAGAAAGGCATCTTCTACATGTATCCTGATCTGGCCTTCCCTGCCGTGGGCCTTCAAGATGAATCCTATTTTATGAAGCTCAATCAAATCAGTTCGACTCTAGCAGGATTTGTTTCATACTTAAGACGGAGTCTATGGCCCCGATGATTCTGGAATAGTATGTACTTTTTTGTTGCATAGGCAATGCGCACAAAAGCTTTAGATAATACTTTTCTGAGGCATACGTATTATACCCCCTCCCACAAGGTCTTCGCCTTCATAGACTACCGCTGATTGTCCGGGCGCTACACCTCTTACATTTCCTTTGAATATAACCCTGTAGCAATCCCCATCAACAGTTTCCACTTGAGATAGTGTACCCCTGTCGTTATATCTTACCATAGTAACAAATTCCCTGCCATTGGGGATTTCCTCGTACTTCTGATGGTTTACCTGGTGAAAGCGCAGGCTGTTTTTAAGCAATTCATCTGCTTCACCAAGCACTACGGTGTTGGTGCCTGGAATAATTTCAGTGACGTACATGGGCTTTTTAAAGCCACCGCCGAGTCCTTTCCGCTGCCCTACCGTATAAAATGGATAACCATCGTGCTTACCCAGGACATTGCCGCTTTTGTCAACAAATACACCCCCACTGACGGATTCTTCAAGTTCAGGGACACGCCTTTTCAGAAAGCCGCGATAATCGTTGTCGGGAACAAAACAGATTTCATAACTCTCAGGTTTTTTTGACAAGGCTTCATAGCCCCAGTCAAAAGCCATCTGGCGTATCTCATCTT
>RFSX01000271.1 GCA_009923745.1 Chitinophagia bacterium | reverse complement strand
GAAGGTGTTGGTGGATTGAAAATGAATTATTTAATTGAAAGGCCATTTAAATTTTTATTCAAAGATTATATTGATGATTTAGGGCCAACTTTAGGTTTAACAGCGGCCGTACACGGTAATGAACTTAATGGTATTCCAGTTATACAAAGACTGTTCAGTGAAATCGATGTATCTGAATTAAGGGGTACTATTATTGGTGTGCCAGTTGTCAACGTTCCTTCGTTTATGCGTAAAAAAAGGAGGTTTAATGATGGTGTAGATCTAAATCATATCTTTCCTGGCAAAGCCAATGGTAACGTAAGCCAGGTATATGCGCATCGCTTTTTCAATAAACTCGTGCCTCATTTTGACATTCTGCTTGATTTGCATACAGCCAGTTTTGGCCGTATAAATTCCTATTATATCAGGGCAGACATGGAGCAGGAAGAAACAAGAAAATTGGCCCTGCTGCAGGATGCTGAAATTATTGTTCATAACCCGCCATCAGATGGAACCTTGAGAGGTGCAGCAGATGCCCTGGATATACCAGCTATTACACTTGAAGTGGGTAATTCCAATACATTTCAGAAGAGGCTTATTAGAAGTGGTCTCGAGGGTATTCATAACGTATTGTGTCATCTTGATATGGTTGATGACGATATCGCAGCCCCGTCAAAAAATACGATAATTTGTAAGTCTTCCTATTGGTTATATACGGATGCCGGTGGTGTTTTGAGTTTACAGGCAGACTTGTTGCAGATCCTTGAACAGGGACAACAAATGGCTTTGCTAAGGGATATTTTTGGAAACAGGATAAAGGATTACCTGGCGCCCGAGAAAGGTATTGTCATAGGTAAGAGTATTAATCCCGTTAATCAGACAGGAGGCCGTATTTTACATCTAGGAATTATCAAATAGCTGACATAAATCGAACAGGATTCTTATATTTATCCTTACCCGAGAGCAATTTTCAATACTATTAAACTAGCAGGTATGGTAAATCAATGTAAAGTCTTATGGCTGATATCGATATTCGTTGCAAGCACTATGAGTCTTGAGGCTCAGATTTATCTGGAGCTTGAAGCCAAGACCGATTTAAATTTTGAAGAAATCATAGAGCAAACAGAAGCT
>RFSX01000028.1 GCA_009923745.1 Chitinophagia bacterium | reverse complement strand
TCATATTGTTATTGTAAGAAGTCTGTCTCCAGTTACCACCTAAGAGTTTCTTACAAAAAGCAATACCAAGAATCCAATATGTTTAATTCCATTTACGACGATTTTAAAAATACTTTTCGATTCGGCAATATGATCAATAAGATCATCCTGGTCAATGTAGTTGTATTCATTCTAATCAAGCTGATCAATGTTTTCGATTTCAACTCCGGTTTTTCTTCGCTGCTGATCCGGAAGTTGTCATTAATGGCAGATCCTTTAAAAGAACTTTTCCAACCCTGGTCAATCATCTCCCATATGTTTCTGCATGTAGGATTCTGGCATATCCTGTGGAATATGCTTCTGCTGTACTGGTTTGGTCGTATTGTCGGTGATTTGCTGGGGGACCACCGGGTTTTACCCCTGTATCTTCTTGGAGGATTTTGTGGAGGTATTATGTTTATACTTTGGGCTAATATTGCTCCTGGAGCTTCAGATATGGCCTTTGCCTATGGCGCCTCCGCAGCGGTATGGGCTATCATCATGGCAACAACGATGCTGGCTCCTGATTATATTTTCCACCTCCTGCTTATAGGCCCTGTTCGCATCAAATATATTGCCTTGGCCATGTTTTTGATGGATCTGATCAGTACCGGAAACAACACGAACACGGGTGGATTTTTTGGGCATATGGGTGGTGCTCTCTTCGGAATATATTTTGTCTATATGTTGAGAAAGGGACGTGAGCTCACAGCTGGATTACAATCTGTCTTAGATGGCATCGGGCAATGGTCGTCGGGCAATCAAAGAAGGGCCAGAACTCCAAGGTCCACCTTCAAGATAATAAGAAATGAAGAGCCTAAAAAGAAAGACAGGAGTCGGGATGAACAGTCAGAGCTCGATAGAATCCTTGAAAAAATAAGTAAATCCGGTATGGAGAGTCTTAGCAGTGAAGAGAAAGACTTCTTATTCCAGGCCAGCAAGAAGAAATAGACTATGAAGTGGTTTATTAAATTTATCTTCCTGATAAATATTCTTCTGGTATCATTAACGGTATTGGCATACCTGTCACCCTTTGTTAATCCAAATCTAACCTGGTTTTTTTCATTCTTTGGATTGGGCTTCCCTATTCTTTTGATTCTTAACCTGGGCTTTATCCTTTTATGGCTGATGCTCAAGCCAAAATATGTTCTGCTTTCTGCTCTATGCTTAGCAATTGGATTCAATGCCATTAAGAGAACTATCGGCTTGCACTGGCCTGAAGAAGAGCTGGACGGTTTTGAACTCATGACATATAATATTGGACATACCCGCTACCTCCTTCAAGGCAAGGAGTCCGCAAGCCAGCTCAGTGGTTTGAAGAATTTTATAAATGAGACGGAACCTGATGTCATTTGTCTGCAGGAACGCGCTAAAAATCAACAGCCCCTCTATGATGACATTTTCAAAGAATATACAATCTACCCGGATGAACTTATCGGTACCTGCATCTACAGCAAATGGCCCGTGGTGAATCACGGTAATATATACTTTGATACCAATGCGCATAATGCAAGTTGGGCGGATATTAAAGTTAGAGATAAAACCATACGCGTATACAGTATTCATCTAAGCTCAAACAAGGTCAAAAAAATGTCGGACGATCTTAAGGAAATGTGGGATGAGAGTAAGTTCATCCTGGATAAGTATAATTATCACGCCATAAAAAGGACAGAACAATACCTTGAAATTCGAGAGCATGCTAAAAACTCCCCACATCCTGTCATCCTGGCGGGGGACTTCAATGATATGCCACAGTCATATTTATATGGCTTGATCCATAAGGATTTTTGTGACCTCTTTATCAATCATGGAAGTGGTCTGATTAAAACGCATGAATCATCTATGCCTGGTCTGAGGATAGACTATATTTTTCACGATACGTCATTAGCATCTCTTGGACAAAAAATATTTAGGGAAAAATATTCTGACCATTATGCCCTGTCAGGCTTTTTCGACCTGTAAGGCAGGCCATCTTCAACATTTTACTTGACATTATTAAATTGACTGTCCTGCCCGAGCACTTCAAGTACTAAGCAGCTTGAAAGGAATAATCCAGACATTATTAAAAGTCGAATCTGCTCTATAATGGAATTATTAGGGTTTTCCGGCTTCGGTCAGGGGATCTATTAATCTCTTCTTAAATTTAATAATATCATGCTTTTTAGCTTCTTATGATTTCAATTCGACAATTTCGGAGCCTCTTTTCAATGATTAAAAACATATTTTTGCAGCATGAAAATAAGAGATTTATACCTGCAAAACAGCTTAAGCAAGAAAAAGGAAAAGTTTGAGCCAATCACAGAGGGTTATGTTGGCCTTTATGTGTGTGGACCAACTGTTTACAGTGACGTTCACCTGGGCAATGTGCGGACCTTTGTAAGTTTTGATGTGATGTACCGATTCTTGCTTTACCTGGGATATAAAGTACGCTATGTGCGCAACATTACAGATGTGGGTCACCTATTAGATGATGGGGAAGACAGGGTTTCCAAAGGCGCGCGTCTGGAAAAACTGGAACCGATGGAAATCGTTCAGAAATACACCAATGGCTTTCATGAAATGATGCGCATTTTCAATACAAAAAAACCAAGTATCGAACCGCGTGCCACACAGCATATCATCGAGCAGATCGAGATGGTAAAGCAGATTCTTGACAATGGATATGCATATGTAGTCGATGGTTCTGTGTATTTCGACACCCTGAAATTCCAGGAAGAGAAGAAATCCTATGGTGAACTATCGGGTCGGGTCATTGAAGAATTGTTTACAGAAACGCGCAGTGATCTTAAAAAGCAGGATCAGAAAAAACACCCATCGGACTTCGCTATCTGGATGAAAGCCGATCCTGAACATCTCATGAAATGGCCATCACCATGGTCAGAGGGATTTCCCGGTTGGCATCTTGAATGCTCCGTGATGAGTACCAAATATCTGGGTAAAAAATTTGACATTCACGGCGGTGGAAACGACCTAAAGTTTCCGCATCATGAAAATGAAATTGCACAGAATGTTGGCGCCTGTGATTGTTCGCCATGCAATGTATGGCTGCACACCAATATGCTGCTTATGAATGGTAAAAAGATGTCTAAAAGTGATGGTAATACCATTTCACCCGATGAGCTGTTTACGGGAGACAGCCCGCATGTTTCCAGAGGATATTCTCCGATGGTAGTGAAGTTTTTCATGCTGCAATCGCATTACAGCTCAACACTCGACTTGACCGATGAAGCCTTGAAAGCTTCTGAAAAGGGTTACAAAAGATTGATGGAAGCCATCAAGACCCTGGACGCCTTGACTCAGGATTCAAAATCCAACACCCTCGATAATGAAATCAACAGTGCCCTGGATGAATTTATGACGCATATGTGTGATGATTTCAACACACCCCGTGCTATAGCCAGTCTTTTTGATTTGGTCACAAAAATCAACAGTCTGAAAGAAGGTCACCTTGACGTAAATCAAATATCCAGCGCTTGTTTTGAAAACCTGAAAAAGAGCTTTCCGGAATACATAACGGAAGTTCTTGGTCTTCTGAATGAAAATGAGCTTGTAAGTAATGATTCTGCACTCAATGGCGTTATGGAATTGGTGCTGGAACTTAGGCAAGAGGCACGATCCAGAAAAGATTGGGATACGGCTGACAAAATCAGGGATGGACTCTTTAAAAACAAGATCGTTGTTAAAGACGGTAAGGAGGGTTCCAGCTGGTCATTCAACTAAAATTGTATTTATGAAAATCCAAATCTGGCTTTGTTATATTCTGATTGCATGTATGTGCTGGGTGTCCTGCAAAGAGGAAAACGCAAAAGGATCTCCAGGTGTGCAAGTTGAAAAACCACGGGCAAAGGTTCCTTCCTTTGACAAGGACTCTGCCTATTATTATATTGAAAAGCAACTCAGTTTTGGCCCACGTGTGCCTGGGTCAGATGCACATAAAACATGCAGGGACTGGCTCATAGAAAAATTCGAGTCCTTCGGAGCGGAAGTGATCCGGCAGGACTTTATAGCAACTATTTATACCGGTGATAACCTGGCATCTAGCAATATCATTGCTCAGTACAATCCGAACCTGAAAGACCGGGTTATTCTATCGGCGCACTGGGATTCCCGTTTCATAGCCGAGCAAGATGCGGATAAAAGCAGAAGAGAAGAAGCCATTCCTGGAGCTGATGATGGTGGCAGCGGCGTAGCTGTTCTTCTCGAAATAGCGCGGCAACTGCAATCCAACCCAATTGACCTAGGCATCGATATTATCCTATGGGATGCTGAAGACCAGGGCCAGCGTGGAAGCCAGGGCAGTGAGTTGAGCTGGTGTCTTGGGTCTCAGCACTGGTCACAAAACAAACATAAGAACAAATACCAGGCTCTCTATGGTATCAACCTGGATATGGTTGGTGGTAAAAATCCACGCTTTGGTATGGATGCTGTCTCTTTGTATTATGCTCCAAAAGTTATGAATAAGATCTGGAAGCTGGCCCGAATAATGGGTTACTCCGATATGTTTGTAGAAGAAAAAACAGGTGCCTTAATGGATGACCACAAAGTGGTGAATGAAATTGCTGGCATTCCTATGATTGATATCATCAACCAACCTACAGATACCGATACCCATTTTGTTGAATACTGGCATACCCATGATGATGATATCAGCAATATTGATAAAAGAACATTAAAGACCGTTGGACAGATTGTCCTTGCGACCATTTACAAAGAATCTGATGGCTCTATAGCCAGCTTTGAATAAACAATTATTATGATAAAAAAAATCATTCTCCTCCTGTGCTTCTTTTCTGTAACAGCTGTTTCAGCCCAGTACAAGGGTGTGGTAGTAAGCAAGGTTACAGCTACCTGGTGTCCCAATTGCGGAAGCTGGGGATGGGATTATTTTGAAGCCCTTAGAAACCTATATCAAAATCAAGCCGATGTGTGCCTTCTTGGCGTGCACCATTCGGGTGATCTTTTGAATCCTGTGAGTAATTGGTTTTCTGGAAATCTTAATAACTCCTATCAACCCGAATTTTATGTAAACAATGAGCAAATCGATGTTCTTTCTTTCAATTGGAACTCTAAAATTGACGAGCTGCGCGATAAGGTCGACAGTTATGCCCAAGAAATAGCATTCGTTGATTTTGATTTCATAAACGCTTACGTGGAGTCTGGAGAGATTATTTGTAATGTAAATTTTGGTGCTTCGGCAAAAGCTACGGGCGATTACTATTTTGCGGTCTACGTTTTTGAAAATGCTGTAGAAAACTTTCAATCATCACTAGGCATGACGATACACCCTAACGTATTGCGCGCAGTTTTTGGAAGTTCAGATTTTGGAAACCTCTATGCATCATCAGGTCAGGTCACTCCCGTAAGCCAGCAAGAATTTAAAATGGCCTTGAATGGAGCATGGAACAAGGATAATCTGGGTCTCCTCGCTGTCATGTGGAGACAAGATGGCAACAGTTATATCGTCGACAATGCACAGTCCATCTATAATATCGGCTTCCTGTCTTCTACCGAAGATATAGATGAATCCCTTTTCAAGCTGAAGTATGTGCCTGTCGGCGTTATCCTGGAAGCTGACAGTTTTGAATCAAACCTTTCATACCAGCTTTTTGACAATGCCGGACATCGTGTTGATTCTGGGGCTTTATCTGGTTCGAAAACATTCCAGCATGCTTCCTACCCTGCTGGTATTTATACCTTGATGGTTCAAAAAGAAGGGAAGTTCCTGAGCAGGCAACTTGTTTTGTCATCCAACTAATAAAAAAGGGCAGTAAAGATTTTTACTGCCCTTTTCTTTACCGGTTAGTTTCTGCTTTCTAAGCGCTTACCAAAAGATTGTTGATCATTTCTTTGATCTTATCGTTACTTGACGGTCTAGGAGCATCCGCCGATATAATCTTTCCCTCCTTATCTATAAGAATGAATCTTGGAATTCCCCTGATTAGATAATCTTTTACAAAATCTGTATCCCATCCGTTATCGGACATGAGTTGTATCCCTTTCAGCTCTTTCTCTGCAACCATGTCTTTCCACTTTTGCTCATCAGCTGGAACATCTACAACACCAGGTTGCCCACACATCGATGTATAGGTTTTTACCTTTTAAATCTTCTATAGAAACCATTTGATCATTCACGTTTTTGAATTCAAAACTTGGTGACGCGTTTCCAGGTATAAGCATTTTGAGACTTTCATATTTTTCATCAAGATCCGCCACAAGATCTTCATCACTAACAAAAGTCTTTAACTTATCTACTACAGCATTAAGGTTTTGCTCCCCAGGGCCAAGTATCATAAGCATATTTGTAGCCAGCTTTTCTTTCAAGTAGGCGCTCTCAAATTCTCCCATTTCTGTCAACGCATCTTCAATACCTTCCATGTAGGCTATATCCATAAAATGTCCCTCAACCATTGCTTTGTAGCTGGGCACCGTCTTGAATTTTTGTTCATCAGAATAATCTATACCATCGATCATAGCCTGAAGAGATTCACTCAGCGCTACTTCCTCCACGCCTGCAAAGTATTTGTGATAGCTTTCATAATTCATCTTGTCGCGCACAAATTCATATTTAAGGTTTTGTTCCTCAATAGTCCTGAACGTTTCACTGATATCTGCTTGTGCCAGGAAAGCTTCCACTGTTTCACGAGACGCATCAATAGCCATTAAAAAACTGTCTTCAGGCATACTATACAATGTCCTGATATCTCTCTCCTTGCCCAGGTCCTCTTTTAGTAAATATTTGCCAGCCAGATAATTGTTATCATTGGCAGAGGCACCAGAAAAAGTCATGCTCTCGTCAAACTCGGCTGTATCAAAACTGACATGGGAGCTGTCTCCAGGCGTCAAATAGCATGTTGCTCTTTCTCTTTGGTAATTAAACGTATAATAGCCGGCATCAGCCGTAAATCGCGCATCAAAATTCCCGTTTTCGTCAACAGGAAATTTTAAATAATCGTCATTTACGCTAAAGGCAATACTGTCACCTTTTGCATTCGCGATTTGTCCTGTAAGCAATACTTCCTTAGATTCCGGCGCATCCTGGTTACAGGCAACTGCAAAAATTGCCACCAATGCTAATAAATGTAATTTGTTCATGCGTTGAATATTAATAATTTATCGTTTTATTCCATTTCGGATTTGGGGTGTACGAGTTTCATCTCTTCAATCAGGTGACCGGCGCCGGCATATTTGTCAATGACAAAAAGAATATACCGGGCATCAACCATAATATTACGACATATCGTCGGATCATAATTATAGTCACTCATGGTTCCTTCCCAGGCCCTGTCAAAGTTCAAACCGATCAGGTTGCCATGTGCATCGATCGCGGGACTCCCCGAGTTGCCCCCTGTGGTATGATTGGTGCCAATAAAGCATACAGGCATCTTTCCATTAGCGTCTGCGTAAGGACCATAGTCCTTTGTTCTATATAGCTCAAGAAGCTTATCGCTTATATCAAACTCATAATCACCAGGCACATACTTTTCAATAACGCCTTCCAGGTGTGTGACCGGTGTATAATATACGGCATCCTGAGGGCTATAGCCATTGACTTGTCCGTAGGTAAGTCTCATGGTGCTGTTTGCATCAGGATAAAATACTTTATTGGGAAATACTTCCATCTGTGCTTTCATATAGATGCGCTGTAATGAATCCATCCGAAACTGGATCTTGTTGAGCGGATTAGCTACTTTCTCATCATACAGCATTTTCCATTGCTCGCCAAACTTGTATAATGGATCATTCTTGAGCGTTTCAACTGCTTCTGATGGTTCCATTTCTAGCACAGCCAATAATTTATCCTTCTTGTTGAATACTGTATGATGCAATACAAAGTCCGAAGAATTGGTGCTTCGTCCATTCATGTCCTCATCATTCTTGGCGTGCATCATACGAGGCACATAGGCCTTATCGACATTGCTTTTATAAAGCTTTGTCAAGGCTTCAAAAACTTCAGAATCAATTTCTGCCTTATAATCCTTGAAAAAGGACTCCACACTTGGTTTGACCCTGTCGCGATATTCTATGAAAGACTCTTCCCCGTTATTCTCATAATTGGAAACCAAACTCTGTCCCATTCTCACCAGGCGCATCATTTCGATATTTCGTCCTGTCAGCTCTGAATAATAATCGCGAACGAATGCCAAAGGAGCCCTGTCTTTATATAATTTTTCAAACTCCGGCAAGATTGTTCTGTAGGGACTATCCTTTGGAAGAGCGCTCGTAAACCGTTTCTCATACTTCTCCTTCTTTTCTATGGCTTTGGTTCTTTCAAGGCCCATACTCTCCCCGATCCATTTTTTCCAGTAATTGGCAACGCGGGCAAATTTGGAAGCATACTGAATTCTTACCGTCTCATCCTCCCGCATATATTTATCAAGAATAGACAAGGCCGTTTCACGAATTTTAATTTTTGCAGGGTTAAGTTTCTCTACCAACTGTTTGATCGCATACGATGGAAGATATTCGCTTGTACGTCCCGGAAAGCCAAAGACCATTGTAAAATCACCAGGCTCTACACCATCAAGAGAAATCGGCAGAAAATGCTTTGACTTCAAAGGGACATTCTCATCTGAGTAGTCCGCAGGAAGGTTGTCCGGTCCGGCATAAATTCTGAATAGAGAAAAATCGCCTGTATGTCTTGGCCATACCCAGTTGTCGGTGTCTGCACCAAACTTACCGATTGATTCCGGTGGAGCACCTACAAGACGTACATCTTTGTACGTCGTCGTAATAAAAGCAAAGTACTGGTTGCCTTCAAAAAATGGTCTGACTACAAGATCCTGGTATTCTTCAAGCTCAAAGTTTTTCCTAAGCTTAGATATGTTTTTATCAACCATGGTCTGCCTTTCCGATACGGTCATATCGTCATTTACAAATGCCAGCACACGATCCGTCACATCCATTATCTCATTGATGAAGGTGGCCGTCAGCCCAGGGTTTGGCAATTCCTGATTGCGGTCCATAGCCCAAAAGCCATTCTTAAGATAATTATGCTCCAAGGAACTGTGCTGCTGGATTTGCCCATAGCCACAATGGTGATTGGTCAGCAACAGTCCGTCAGGCGAAATGAGCTCAGAAGTGCAAAATCCGCCAAAGTGTACAATGGCATCTTTCAAAGATCCTCTGTTGACACTGTAAATATCTTCTGCAGACAACTTCATGCCGAGCTGCTGCATTTCTGCTTCATTAAGACTTTTAAGCAAAAGAGGCAACCACATGCCTTCGCCAGCTACAGCTACTTGACTGATAAATGTGAATATTAATCCGAATAAAAGTGATCTCATGTTTATGTTATATTATAGAACTGCAATAATGGTTTTCGAAATTAGGAAATTAATCCATCAGAGGAAAATCATTGCACAACTCAAACTTCAGAGACAAAAGATTTATTTTACTGTCTCTTAGACATTTAGTTCAATGATTTTATTTCTATACAGGAAGAACATCTTTGAAGCCTATACCGTGCAGCACTACTTGGCACTGTTTGTTGTGTGTGTTTCAGGATTTTTGATCCTTTACCACGCTTGCAAACAGGATAGGCCACGACAGCAACGCTTGCTGTTCTACTATTCGCTGATTCCTTTTTTGGGCACCTTTTTAATGTATCCTTTCCTGGTGTTTGAGCGGCCAATTAACTTACAGGAAGATTTGCCACTTCATATGTGTCGTGCCCTGGCTCTTTTGGCTCCCTTGGTTGCGCTAAAGAATAACCGGTACTGGATGGGGGTGTTCTACTTTTGGATTATTGCAGGCACCTTCCAGGCCAATATTACACCTGATATTGAATACGGCTTCCCGCATTGGAACTACTTTACCTATTGGATGACCCATGGTTTTCTGGTCGTTGTAGCTTTGTATTATGTCGTGGTCTTGAAAATAGCCATAGGCTGGAAGGACCTTAGAAATGCCTTCATTATGATGAATGTATTTGTGTTGATAACCCTGATCACCAACTACATGCTGGATTCAAACTACATGTATACCATGGCCAAACCACCGGTAGCCTCAATGCTTGATATTCTGGGGCCCTGGCCTTTCTACTTGATTACCGGCCAGCTTCTGGCCCTGGCCTTATTCTTTATTGCCCTTCTGCCTTTTAAGTTTTCGGAACTTATCGCCTCCAGACTTTAATCCAGATACTTGTAAAGATAAAGCCAGTCACAGCACCCCCCAGGTGCGCCCAGTTGGCAACGCCTGTATTGTAACCCGAAACACCTGAAAAAAGGTCAATAGCCACATAGGCCATCGCAAGGTATTTGGCTTTGATAGGGATAGGCGGAAACAGAAGCATCAGTCTGACATTGGGATAAAGGACAGCAAAGGCTACCAATACGCCCATAATGGCTCCGGAAGCTCCTACCGCAGGTGGAAATAACTGAACACCATATACAGAATTCTGGAAAAACATGATGCCGAGGTGAGCCAATACGGAGCCGGCGCCTGCAGCAAAATATAATGAAAGAAATTTTTTAGGGCCAGCATAACGCTCAACCATGGGACCAAATACATACAATGCAAACATGTTGAAAAACAAGTGGGTCATATTGGCGTGCATAAACATATGACTGACCAATTGATAGGGTTGAAACCTGGGATCTTTAACCCAAAAGACGGCGAGGTCCGGAATATATCTGCCCAGGGGACTAAAGGCCACAGCCAGGAAGACAATCACATTGATAAGGATAAGGTGCTTAACTATATCAGTTATCGGAGGCATATTTTATCAGGAAAACTGGTTATCCAGTTCGTTAATATCAAATTTTATAAAACATTTCTTGCCTGTCGGGCTTGTGTACGGATTCTTGCACGCAAAAAGCTCGTCCACGATGGTTCGCATTTCTTCATTTGTAAGCATCTGACCTTTCTTGATGGCTGAACTGAGAGCCATCGATCTTGCCAGGTTATCATTTTTGGGCAGATTAAGTGTCATGTTGTTGAGATACTGTTCCATAAGGCTGTCCATAACCTCCTGGATGTTCTTATCGTCAAAGCCAACCGGGATACCATGAACCACAAAAGTGTCACCACCAAAAGACTGTACATCAAAGCCTAAACGCTTTATTTCAACTGACAATTCTGCAAAGAGTTCAATTTTGTCCTTGCTCAAGTGAAAGCTGATAGGAAACAACTGCCTTTGTACAAGCTCTGTGCTGCTGTTCAAATTCTTGATATAACGCTCATACAGAATACGCTGGTGTGCCAGATTTTGATTGATCAGAAAGAAGCCATTCTTGATCTGTACAAGGATATACCTGTTGTGAATCTGAAAAGGCTCTTTCTCATCGCTTTCCAGTGATAAAGTACTTGTCAATATATCACCTGACGCAGCGCTTGGTATGGTCAATTCTTCCTCTTCATTATCATTCTTTGCACTGACCTCATCCATGCCACTGTAAAGACTTTGCCAGTTCCTCATAACCGGAGCAGATCGCGTGGTGGAAGCCAACGTATTTGAAAAGCCGCCCGAAGGCTTTCTGCTCTGCATGATATTGACAGCTGATCGCAGGGCACCCAGTTCATTATCAAAGTCGAGAGTAGGCGAAAGACTGTATCGGCCAAGCGCGTGCTTGACAGAGACTTTTAAATAATTATAAACGAGCCTCTCATCATCAAACTTGATTTCCTGCTTTGTTGGATGCACATTGATATCGATAGTAGCTGGATCCAGTTCAAGAAAGAGAACGTAAAAAGGATGATGATCTTCCGTGATCAATTTATCGTATGCTGATTTTATAGCATGATTCAGATAATGACTCTTTATAAATCGGTTATTGACAAAAATATACTGCTCTCCCTTTTGCTTTCTGGCAATTTCAGGGTTTCCGATAAGTCCTGAAATCTTAAGAACGTCTGTGTCCTCCTCAACGCGCATCAGCTTTTCCTCGTAGGTCTTGCGAAACAAACCCATTATTCGCTTTTTAAGTGTGCCTCCTGGAAGCTTATACATTTCATTGTCATTGTGAATAAACCTGAATTTTTTCTCGGGGTTGGCC
Organism: Chitinophagia bacterium; assembly: GCA_009923745.1. Lineage (GTDB taxonomy): Bacteria > Bacteroidota > Bacteroidia > Chitinophagales > Saprospiraceae > RFSX01. Next base: position 3,052 of record RFSX01000028.1, on the reverse strand, counting down.
AAGGCTACGCGCTTGAACTCTTCGACAATATACTTTAGCTCAAGAGAATCTGTCTTCAAAAATTTTCTCCTGGCAGGGACATTAAAAAACAAATTCTTGACAGCTATCGAAGTGCCCTTTTCGGCCTGGCAATAGGATTGATCAACCACTTCGGAGGATTTGATAGTGATCAGACTAGCCACTTCGGCATCTGTGGTCCTTGTCTTCATTGCCACTTCGGCAATGGATGCTATCGACGGAAGTGCCTCACCCCGAAAACCCATGGTTTTTATATTAAAAAGGTCGTCTGCCGTTTTTATCTTGGATGTAGCATGCCGCTCAAAGGCCATCCTGGCATCCGATTCCGTCATGCCAATGCCATTATCTATCACCTGGATCAGTGATTTGCCATAATTTTTGACAATCAGACTTATGTCGTCAGCTCCAGCATCAATGGCATTCTCCAGGAGCTCTTTTACGACGGAGGCTGGTCGCTGGATTACTTCTCCGGCAGCTATCTGGTTTGCTATAGCCTCCGGCAATAAATTGATTACATCTCTCATACACTAATTCCTTCAAGGACGAAATAAGATAAAATATGGTGAAGCTTTCCATCAAGTTTTCAACAGCTGTTGGTTGATTTTAAAAATGTGGAAAAAGACCAGGAAAGTGTCAGGAATCCAGGTATTGCAATAGCTGGACAATCTTGTCTGACTTAAGTATCATATAACTCACAAAAAACAAGACTATTATTATATAAAGAAGTCTGAGATTGGACTTGCGTGCTTCACGACTTCTATAGGAGCTGTCGCCGTAATATTTGCTGCGCATACCCATCCTGATCCTTTGCTTCACCTGTTCTTCCTGTACTTTTTCTCCGCTGTATTTTTTAATGGTGCTCTCGAGCTCTTCTTGTCCCTCGTCGTAGTAACGTGGTGTAAAGTCAAACTTCCTAGGCTTTATCTTGCCGCCCCATCCAAACTTCAGCATATGTATAACTTATATGTTAATAAAAACCCAAGTTATCTAATTATTAGTGTGTAGGCAAGAGACTTTGTCACTGCCCAGTTCTGAACAATTTCTTATTTTGCCCTTCATATAGTTGAACTTGCATTAATTAAGGGTTACTTTTACGCTAAATTTTCAGCCTGATTGATCGGTCTAATTCATGAGTGACATCATCAAACACGAATGCGGTCTAGCATTCATCAGACTCCTAAAACCCCTCCAATTTTATTACGATAAATACGGAACATCCCTGTACGGCATTAAGAAGCTGGAACTTCTTATGCAAAAACAAAGAAACAGGGGACAGGATGGTGCCGGTGTAGCTACAATCAAATTGGGTATGCCCCCGGGTTCCAGGTATATAAGCCGTAAAAGAAGCCATTCTGCCACTTATCTGGAAGACGTTTTCTCTGGTGTATACCAATATTTTACTGCTCTGGATGATGAAAAACTTAAGGATGGCGCATGGTTGAAAGAAAATCAACCATTCACCGGAGAGATACTCCTGGGCCACTTAAGATATGGTACCCATGGATCCAACAGTATTGAATCCGTGCACCCCTTCTTAAGACTCAACAACTGGATCACACGTAACCTCGTGATGGCAGGAAATTTTAACCTGACCAATGTCCACGATCTTTTTGACGAATTGATTTCTTTTGGTCAGCATCCCAAGGAGCACTCGGATACGGTGACGGTCATGGAAAAGATTGGACATTTTCTGGATGATGAAGTACAAAAGTTGTTCTCGTGGTTCAAGGCCGAAGGTTATAGCAACCAGGAAATCACCGCACTGATCAGTGAGAACCTGGATGTAAGACGTGTCTTGCAAAGAGCTACCAGAAAGTTTGACGGAGGGTATGTCATGGCTGGATTGATAGGTCATGGAGACAGTTTTATACTGAGGGACCCTTCGGGAATACGCCCGGCATTCTACTATCATGATGACGAAGTAGTGGTTATGGCTTCTGAACGGCCCGCCATTCAGACCGGCTTCAATGTACCGATTCGAGAGGTGCATGAATTGCAACCCGGACATGCCTTGATTGTAAAAAAGAATGGGGAAGTCAAGGAAGAAATGATCCAGGAGCCCCTCGAAAGAAAAGCCTGTTCGTTTGAAAGGATATACTTCTCGAGAGGTAATGACCGCGATATCTATCTCGAAAGGAAAAGGCTGGGAGAACTGCTCGCGCCAAAAATATTGGAGGAGATCAATTATGACATGGAAAACACCATCTTTTCCTTTATCCCGAATACAGCAGAAATTGCTTTCTATGGGCTGGTCGAAGGCCTGCACAAGGAACTTGATGTTATAAAGAAAAAACGTATTCTGGAACTTGGCGATAACATAAGCCAGGAAGAAATAGACTCTATTTTCAGAATGCAGCCCCGTGTTGAAAAGCTGGCAGTCAAAGATGCCAAAATGAGAACATTCATCGCCGATGACATGCACCGCGGCAACCTTGTTTCTCATGTATATGATGTCACCTATGGACTCGTCAACAATCAAAAAGACACTCTTGTGCTCGTTGATGATTCTATTGTAAGAGGCACAACTTTAAGAGACAGCATCATAAAAATTCTCTCGACACTGAAACCTAAAAAGCTGATCATTGTATCATCTGCACCACAGATCAGATACCCTGATTGCTATGGCATCGATATGTCGATCATGAATAAATTTGTGGCTTTCAAAGCTCTTGTTGAATTGCTCAAAGAGACGGGAAGGGAAAACCTGATAGAAGAGACATACAATAAGTGTAAGGCTGAATTAAATAAGCCTGATAAAGAAATCACCAACCCGGTCAAGGAACTGTATGATCTATTTGATTACGAACAGGTTTCCAATAAGATTGCTGAAATAGTGACACCTGAAAATATAGCACCCGAAGTGAAGGTGATTTATCAGACTGTCGACAACTTGCGGTCAGCATGCCCGAACAACAATGGTGACTGGTATTTCTCAGGAGACTACCCTACTCCTGGCGGCATGCGTGTAGTCAACAAGGCCTACATTAACTTCGTAGAAAACATCGATGTCCGCGCCTATTCCTGATGACACTAA